>JANXMF010000152.1 GCA_025354795.1 Pseudobdellovibrionaceae bacterium | reverse complement strand
GAAAAATTCAAAAAGCACCTTAGCTGAAATCGGCAACACCAACAGGAAGTAAAGAATATGACTTTGCAAAAACCACGGGGCCATCAGCGCCACACCCACATAGGTAAATAAATAAAGGCCTATATGATAGAGCGCACGCGGCACGCCCAGGGTTACCGGCAAAACCGGAAAGCCGCCCGATTCATAGTCGTTGCGAAAGCGAATCGCCAACGACCAGAAATGCGGCATCTGCCACAGGAACAAAACCAAAAAGAGATAGATACACTCGGGCCGCCAAAAGTTCGGTGAATTTACCGAAAAGCCGATCACCACCGGCATCGCGCCCGGGATCGCCCCAGGAACCGCGCCAAACACCCAGCGTTTTTTCCAAAACAAAGTGTAAACACCATTATAAAGAACCAAAGTGAGCAACGACAAAAGCGCCGGCACCAGCCCCAGGGCCCGCATCAACACCAGACCGATCAAAACCATCAACCCACCCAAGAGATAAGCCTGCATGGGTCCAATCAAACCGCTCGGAATTGGCCGATGGCGAGTGCGCTCCATCTTAGCGTCGATACGCCATTCCTGCGCCTGATTGAGAACAAAACCGCCGCCCGCCACCAAATAAAGTGCAACCACCAATAGGACGGGCTCAAGCGGATCAAAATCCTGCAGCAAGCGAAAGCTCACCGCGTAACCGGTGAGCGCACTCACCACCGCGAAAAGAATGATCCCGGTTTTGCTCAGTTGTGAATAGGCCTTGAGAAGCTTCATAGTTTATTGAAACGGCTCTACCACGATCCTTGTCACGATGTCGAGCTTGGAGAAGGCATACAGCACGATCAGAAAGAAAATCGCCGTGCCAAAACACACCCGGTAGAGCTTGTCGTCATATTTCAAATGCATAAAGAACGCCAAAACGAAGCCGGCTTTGATTGAGGCAATCGCCATGGCTATCACCGTATTCCAAGGGCCGAAATTGACTTGCGCCGCGGCCACCGTGATCGCAGTCAGCACTAAGAGAAGCACCAGGACCTGAATATAAATCTTCAGTGGGATCATGTGATGATGTTGTTGATCGTCCATATTCAACTCCTTAACCAATCAGATAAAGCAACGGAAACAGATAAATCCAAATCAAATCGACCAAATGCCAAAACAGCCCGGTGCACTCCAAAGGCGTGTAGTACTCCGGACCAAATTCACCACGATGGGCACGCACAATCAACCAGGTGATCAAGCCCATCCCGGCGATAACGTGCGATCCGTGCAGTCCTGTCATCACAAAGTAAAACGAGAAATACATGCCCAAATTGGAGAACTGGTGGGCTTCGGGGCCATCATAACTAAACAGCGCGCCCGGGAATAAACCCTCATGAAACTTATGGGTGTATTCAAAGTACTTCACGGTTAAAAAGATAAATCCACAGGCCAACGTCACGTATAGATTTAGTAGCACCAAACTCTTCTTGCCGAGTTGAGCATAATAAATGCTTAGAGCCATGGTCAGCGAACTAAACAGCAACACGACCGTGTTGAGCGCGCCGAGACGCCAATTTAAAAACGTCGAGCCCGCGTGAAACATCTCGTGAAATTTTTCGTGGAACAATATGTACCCGACGAAGAGGCCGCCAAACATGACAATCTCGGTGACCAGGAATACCCAGGTGCCGAACTTGCTGGTGACGTACTCGTGCTCCGCACTTTCATAATGATGAGCGTGATGATGATGGCCGGACGTTGCAGTTTTAACGGTACTCATATGGACCTGCCGTGACTACGGGTTGAACATGAAAATTTTCATGTGGCGGTGGTGAAGCCGTCTGCCATTCGAGCGTTTTACCGCCCCATGGGTTGGGACCCGCCTTTACACCTTTGCGCATGCCGTGAATGATCACAAATAATCCGACCAGAAAGCCTGTGCCAATGGTCCAGGCGCCCACCGAGGAAATACGATTCAGCGACTGATATTCAGGCAAATAATCATAGTAGCGCCGTGGCATGCCCATGGCGCCAAGGATAAACTGCGGAAAAAACGTCACATTGAAGCCAACAAAGATCAGTACGAAACTGATGCGCGCCCAAAATTCATTCACCATGCGTCCGAACATCTTAGGGAACCAATAGTAGATCCCGCCCATAATCGCCATCAACGTTCCGCCCACCATTACGTAGTGGAAGTGCGCGACCACGAAATAGGTGTCGTGAAAATGCACGTCAACCCCGATCACCGCCAAAATAATTCCGGTCACACCACCAATGGTGAACAGGAAAATAAACCCGAGCGCGAACAACAGCGGTGAATCAAAGCGCATCGAGCCCCTATATAAGGTCGCTACCCAATTGAACACCTTGATCGCGGTCGGCACGCCCACCAGCATGGTGATAAACGAAAACAAGATACCTGCGACCTCCGACTGACCGCTCACAAAAAGATGGTGGCCCCACACAAAAAAGCTAACGGCGGCGATTCCCACCGACGACAGCGCGATGGCTTTGTAACCAAATATCGTCTTGTGCGAAAAGGTCGCGATCAATTCGCTCACCACGCCCATGGCCGGCAGAATCATGATGTAAACCGCGGGATGTGAGTAAAACCAAAAAAAATGTTGAAACAGTACTGGGTCGCCACCGAGCTTTGGATCAAAAATGCCGATCCCTAAAACCCGCTCAGCGGTTAATAGCAATAGGGTGATGGCCAAAACCGGAGTGGCTAAAATTTGCAAAAGCGCGGTGGAATAAAGCGCCCAGATAAAGAGCGGCAAACGCCAAAAACTCATGCCTGGCGCGCGCAGCTTGTGCACCGTCACGATAAAGTTCAAGCCAGTGAGAATCGACGAAAAGCCGATAATGAACGCGCCGACCACCATCAACAACGTGCCGTTTTGGGTGCTGATGGAATACGGGGTATAAAAGGTCCATCCTGTGTCCACACCGTTGTAAAACAACGAGAAAAAGGCGATGGCGGCACCGATCATCAAACAATACCAACTCATCAAATTCACCCGCGGAAAGGCCACATCCTTGGCACCAATCTGCAGCGGTAAGATAAAATTACCTAGGAACGCCGGGATACCCGGAATAATCACCATAAAGACCATAATTGCGCCGTGAAAAGTGAAGACCTGATTGTACTGGTGGGCATCCATGATATTGCGGCCGGCACTAAATAGTTCCCAGCGCAGCAGCATGGCGAAAGTTCCGCCGATGGCGAAAAAGCTCATCACCGAAATCATGTACAGAATGCCGATACGCTTATGGTCGAGAGTCGTCAGCCAGGACCATATCCCCGACTTTTCATTGATATAGTTTTTGTTTGGGTCATGCGTCGCGGTTGCCATCAAATACTCCTCATCACTTCAAACTCTTGATAAATTCGATCGCGCCGCTGATCTCTTGCTCGCTCAGTTGGCCGGCAAAAGTGGGCATTACCCCGCGCGGAAAGCCCAGCACCACTTTGGCGTTGGGATCGAGAATCGATTCACGTACATAGTTTTCATCCACGGTAATATCGCTGCCGCCCTCGAGCTTTTCCTTGCGGCCAAAGACGCCCTTCCACCCCGGACCCACCGCTTTTTGGTCGGTCAGAGTATGACAAGCTACGCAGCGGGAGGTGTAGACCTTGCGCCCAACTTCCACCAGCGGCAAATCTTTGTAGGGATCGTTGCCTAGCCAATCTTCAAATTTCTCACGTGACACCACATGAATCTTGGCCTGCATGCCGGAATGCTGGTCGCCGCAATACTCGGCGCAAAACACTTGGTAATCGCCTTCTTTTTCAGCGTTAAACCACAGCGAAGTGTAGCGCCCGGGCACCACGTCTTGCTTGGTACGAAAGGCCGGGATATAGAAACTGTGGATCACGTCGCTTGAGCCCATGATCAGGCGTACATTTTGGCCAACCGGTACAAACATTTCGCTGGCTGAGGTGCGTCCATTTTTATAAGCAAAGGTCCAATTCCATTTTTGTCCCCGCACCATGACTTCCAACGCATCCGTCGGCGCCGTTCGCAGCTGATGATACACGATCCAACCCCACACAAACGAAGCCATAAACAGTAGAAAGGGAATGAAACTCCATAGGAATTCAAGCGTGGCATTGTGCGAGATGTAGGGAGTCTTATCGTTCTCGGTGTGGCGCCGGTATTTCACCGCAAAATAAATCAAGCCGCCGATAACCAAAACACACGAAATTAAACTGATGACCAGTAAAAAGCCATAAAGGGTGTCCACATTTTGGGCGACCTCGGTAGCCTGTGGAGGCATGAAGCGACTGCTTGTCGATGCTGACGATAACATGGGTGCCGATCTCCTTTATGTCCGTGAACGCTGTTGCCATTGGCCCCGCCACCAAACGGGCACTAGGAATAGTGCGAGCAGCAAGACCATCAAAAGTGCCCCGATGCGCATAATGTTCCAAGCGTACAATGTGTATTTGTTCTTGTGTGGATCAAACTGAAAGCAAAACATCACCGCTTGCTCGAGGATGGTGCCGATTTTGCCACTCGAGGCTTCCAATAGACTCAGCTTGAGGGTCGTGGGCTCGATTTGAATCCCGTGCAAGTAGCGCGAGATCTTACCCTGCGGGGTCACCACATAAGCAACCGAGGCGTGGGCGAATTGCTTCTTATCTTCGAGCCAATGAAACTTAAAGCCCAACTGGTCTGCGAGCTTTTGCACATTCACTGTGCTGCCCACCAGAAAGTGCCAACCGCCGTTGCCTTCGGGACGATCGTAAACTTTCAAATAGCTCTGTTTTTTCTTGTCGGCCACGTCCGGCGCCTCGGCCGAGTTCATACTGACCGCCACCACTTCAAAATCTTCACCGCTTGTCCAGCGCAACTTCTTTAAGGTGTCGGTAATTCCATTGAGATGGTAGTTACAAAGACTGGGGCAAGTGTAATAGACCATGGCCATCAACACCGGCTTGCCGCGGCCGAAGAAACTGCCCAGTGGCACCACTTGTCCCTGTTCGTCAGTGAAATTCAAATTCAGGTCCAGTTTGTCACCCAGATGCTCGGTCACTCCAACGTCCTGCAGCTCTTGCGGCAACTCATGCCCGGTCACCAATACCTTGGTGTCATAAGCCCATGCGCTGGAGCTGAGTAGGGTGGCTAAAATGAGCGGCAGGCTCTTGGTCATGCCCCGATCCTCACTTGGCCGTCTTGCCAAAGGCGTCCAACTTGGCCGGATCGTCCTTGATTTTGTTTTGCGTAATCGAGCGCACAAATTGCACCAAGCTCCAGCGATCGGCTGTTGGCAAGTGGCCAAACGAAGCCATGCTGGTGCCTGGGATGCCGTTTTGAACCGTACCAAATAAGGCGATCGAGTCGCCCCCGACCTTCCACTTACCTTCAACAAAATTGCGCGGGCGCGGATTGAGACTCAGGCCGGCCGGGCCATCGCCGAGACCCTTCGGTCCGTGACAGACTGCGCAGTTGTTGGCAAAGATGCGCGCGCCATGGGCCGCGACTTCCGCGGCCTCCACCCACGGCTTTTCAACCTTGGCCATGTCCGCTTCTTTGACTTGAGGGGCTCCGCCCTGGGCTTGCGTTTGCTCGGCCGCGGGCAAAGCTTCAGGGACTTCTTTAAGATTTATTCCGGGATGTACGACCGAAATATAAACAAAAAATGCGAGAGAAAAAATCATGGAAAAGAGGAAGGCGAGGTACCCGCCGCGGTTGTAGCTGTCGTTCTGCATGCACATCTGCCTTTTTGTAAATCTACCCCAGACACTATCACTAGAATATTTTGCGAGTCACGCCAGATCTTGCGCCGCGTTTTCCTGAGATTGGACTCCCCAGCACTGAAAAGCTGGAGCACTGTAATATATTAGGAGGCACCTATGCGGCCACTTCACTTCGCCTTTTGGATTTTCACTCTTTCCCTTGCCAGCTGCGCTTCGAATCCAACCAATGATTTGGAGCGACTCCATGCGGGTATGGATAAGGATAAAGTGTTGGAAGTGGCGGGCAACCCTAAGTTTACTTTCCGTGAAACCACCAAAGATCACTGGGTTTACATTTACTTCAAAGACAATCAAGAATGGCAACGCGAGGTGATTTTCGACGACGGCATCGTGACCCGTATATCAAAGCCGCTGGGCAAACAGGATTGGACCAAGGATCTCGAGAAAGCCGAAAGCATGGAAGAGTTTGAAAAAAAGGCGCGCGCGCACCAAAAAAAGGCGGGGCAGTTTAAATCAATCGATGGCCAACCGGACAACGCCGAGGGCCACTGATGACATGGGAGGCTTTCCTACAAGAGCTCTCCAGTCATGAACAAGTGGCGATGGTCGGCCCCCTGCTTAAAACCAAGTTCGCCCCGAAGGGCCCGACTATATATGTGGATGGCGGGAGCAAATTCCGCGACCGCTTGGATGAGCGGCAGGCGCACCCCGAAGTCAGCGTCGGCGACGGGGACTCTTCCGATTTCCCAATGGACAAAGTTTTGCCCGCTAAAAAAGATTACTCCGACCTTTCGTACGCACTGCGGTCCTTGCCACCTTGTATTCACCATGTCGACTTACTTGGATTTATGGGAGGCCGGCCCGATCATCAGCTCATCAACTATGGTGAGGTGCATCACTACCTGCGCAACAGGACTCAGTTTACCACCGTGCGCTTTGACCACCAAGTTTTGGCATTTTCTCACGGAGGTTTGAGCAAGGAGTTGCAGGGTTCGTTTTCCGTAGTTGTATTTGAACCCACGGAAATCACCATCAAAGGATTTTGTAAGTACCCGATATTTCCTGCAGCGATTTTGGACCCAGTCTCAAGCAAGGGCCTCAGCAACGAAGGCACCGGCGTCGTCAGTTTTGCAAGCCACGAACCGTGCTTTTTGTTTTTGTCGTAGGTTCCCGAATTACTTTTCCAAGCGCAAGCGTTTGGGCTCTTCTTCCGCCTTAACGGGTTTGGGCGGAGGCGCTTTTCCTCCCTCGGGGGCCTGATTGAACACCGCGAATTTCTTTTCGATCACTTTTTTGGTGCGGGTCAGGAGCTCATCGAGCCCGGCGGTGCCCTCTAGTTCTTCCACACTTTTTTTCGGTTGCGTGAGGTAGCGCCGATCGAGACGCTCGCCTTGATTGGGATAGCGCAAGGTGATATCGGTCTTAAGTTTATTATACTCCGTGACGGCCTTGTTGCGGTCCGCGGTGACCTCGTTCATTTGTTTGATGATGCGCTCTTTTTCCGCGGCATTTTTCTCGTGGGCTTTCCTTTCCACCAACTCCTTGAACTGCTTCTCACTCTCTTCTATGCGGGAGGAGAGGGAGTTGATTTTTTGGTTTTTTTCGGCGAACTCGCGCTGCTCCTTTGGTTGCGGACCCACGGCTTCTTTTTTGCCTTCGCCGCCCTCGGGCTCTTTTTCCTCCGCGCGGCCCGCACTCAATGCACAAAAAATGAGCAACGCCGCCCACACCTTAAGAGGACTGTGAAATTGCATATTGCTCCCATCGCACTTTAACCGGCAAATTGCGCAACCGCGAGACGACCATAAACGCCTTTGCCGGCGTCACATTGTCGAGGCGCACTTCACCGTTTTTCAACGAACGCAAAATGCCCGCCGTATCCCACACCAATTTGGCGTCGGTGAGGGCCTGGCGAAAAGCTTCACGCACGTCCGAGGTATCAATGGCCGAAACCACGATGTTGTAGCGAAGCGTCCCCTCGCGCGCGCTGGAAACGTCGGAATTTCCAAACTCGGCGATTTCGGTCAGATCGGGAGGAACATCGGAGGACGCCGGTTGATTTTGCAGAGCCATGATCTCGGCGGCGTTCTCTTCCCACGGCTCAACGGGCGCGTGGGTCATCGAAACTTCGGGAATGTCGGGAGGAGGGGGTGGTGGTACCCCCGGTTCTAGATTGGGTCCCTTGCCTGAAAACTCCACTCGTCCATCCATATGGATAATCAATAGGGATTTACAGCTCGGGCATTCGAGCAAGCCAAAATCGTCGGGGATTTTGCCTCCGCAGACAGGACACTTTTCCATAGCTTAATCTTATACCGGAGGCGAGGGAGCGGACATGGGCCAGGGTCTAAACCCTACGAAAGTACGGACAAGAGGGCCTTCGGGACAGGGTACGGATGCGAAAATTCGGTATCTGGTGCCTCGATCTTCGACCCTTCACGATGGAAACTAGATCCGCGGTTTTTTCTTCTTGGCTTTCTTTTCCATCTTGCGTCGCTGCTCGCGATTGAGCTGCTGCGAATTGTCGCCGTCCGCGGGTCCATAGGAATACTGCATCGGCACAGGCTGTTGCGCACCCACCGGCGGCGCGCTCATTCCCAGCGGGCGTGCCGGAGTACCCTGTTGTGGAGCGAAGGCAACGTTTTCATCCGCTCCCGCGTAACTGAGTTCGGAGGCATCAAGCTCTTGTCGTTCCTGTAAAACCTCGCGCGCGCGATCTTGATTGACGAGTTTGATTTTCAATAGCTTTTCGACCGTCTCTTCATAAATCCACGCATTCATCTCTTGAAAAGCGTGGAAAGCTTCTTTTTTGTATTCAATTAGAGGATCTTTTTGCGCGTGGGCACGTAGATGGATGCCCTCTTTCAAATGATCGATGCGCTCCAAATGTTCTTTCCAGCGTTGATCGATGGTTTGCAGCATCAGCATGCGCCCGAGCTGTTCAAAGAAATCACCAATTTCGGTCTTTTGCTGGTCGTAGATCTTCTTTACGCCCGAACTCACCAACTCGGTGATTTGGGTCAAATCCATTTTCTTTAGCTGCTCTTCGCTCAGAGTTAAGCCAAAGTTGCGTTGGGCCGAAGTGACCAGGCCCGCCAAATTCCATTCTTCGCGCTTAGCTTCTTGCGGCACAAAAGTATCGAGGACGCTTGAAGTGACATCGCTCAACATATCGAGAATCTTGCGCTCGATCTCCTCACCGCCGAGGATTTGCCGACGCAATCGATAAATATTGGTGCGCTGTTGGTTCATCACGTCGTCGTATTCGATCAGATGTTTACGAATATCGAAGTTGTGACCTTCAACCTTGCGCTGAGCGCCTTCGATGGCGCGCGAAACCATGCCGGCCATGATGGGCTCATCTTCTGGAACCTTCAGCGTATTCATGATTTTCTGGATGCGCTCGCCGTTGAAAATGCGCATGAGATTGTCTTCGAGCGACAAATAAAAACGTGAAGCGCCGGGATCGCCTTGACGGCCGGCGCGACCACGCAGCTGATTGTCGATCCGTCGGGATTCATGGCGCTCGGTGCCCATGATGAACAAACCGCCCGCGGCAATCACGTCGGCTTTCTCTTTTTCACAACGGGCTCTGTATTTTGGAACCAACGCTTCGACCTGCTCGTCGGTAGCGTCGAGGCCCAATTCCGCGCGCGCCAGGAATTCGGCATTTCCTCCGAGCAAAATATCGGTCCCGCGACCGGCCATATTGGTGGCAATAGTGACGCCGGCATAGCGGCCCGCTTGCGCCACGATCTCGGCTTCGCGCTCATGGTGTTTGGCATTCAAAACGTTATGGGTCAGGCCCTCACCTTTTAAAATGCGCGAGAGTTTTTCGGATTTTTCGATGCTTACGGTTCCGACCAGAACCGGTTGTCCCTTGTTGAAGCGCTCGCGAATATCGACAGCCATGGCACGATATTTGGCGGCTTCGGTCTTATAGACCACGTCTTCCAAATCGGTACGGCTGATCGCGCGATTGGTCGGGATCACTTGCACGTCGAGGTTGTAGATCTTTTTAAATTCGACCGCTTCGGTCTCAGCGGTTCCGGTCATACCCGACATTTTATTGTACATGCGGAAATAGTTTTGAAAAGTGATGGTCGCCAACGTTTGATTCTCGTTGCGCACACTCACTTTTTCTTTGGCCTCAATCGCTTGGTGGAGGCCGTCGCTCCAGCGCCGTCCCGGCATCAAGCGTCCGGTGAACTCGTCGACGATGATGATTTCACCGTCTTTGATCATGTAGTCCACATCTAATCTATATAGATGATAGGCCTTGAGCGCCTGGTAAATGTGATGTAGCAAATCAATGTACTGCGGATCGTAGAGATTGCTGATGCCCATCAGTTCTTCGACTTTGGAATTACCTTCCTCGGTCAAGCTCGCGGTTTTGCTTTTCTCCTCCATGGTGAAATGCACATCGAGTTTGAGATGAGGAATGATCTTATCCACCTGCACGTATTTTTCGGTCGAATCGTCTTTAGGCCCCGAGATGATCAAAGGTGTACGCGCTTCGTCGACGAGAATAGAATCGCACTCATCGATAATGGCGTAGTTCAGTTCACGCTGAACATAGTCCTTCAAGTCGAACTTCATATTGTCGCGCAGATAATCGAAACCAAACTCATTGTTGGTGCCGTAGGTAATGTCGGCCCCGTAAGCCACTTTCCTTTCGGCATCGGAGAGATCGTGCACAATGGTCCCCGTGGTGAGGCCCATCCAATTGTAAAGCCGCCCCATCCATTCGGTGTCGCGCTTGGCGAGGTAATC
>JANXMF010000082.1 GCA_025354795.1 Pseudobdellovibrionaceae bacterium | reverse complement strand
CCGCTATTAAATAACGAGTCGCCGCTCGGCGTGACGGATGTTGCTTTATGCGCCCCATGCTCATGGGCGTAAGCGAAAGGTGAAAAACCAACGAGAACGGTCACCAGATAGCCAACGAATGTTTTCATTTTACAATGTCCTTTACGCAACGAAAGCCCAAATTCCAAATCACAGAAGAGCCTTTGAGAGAGGAACGGAACGCGAAACGCATGTAAGCGGCATAATCTTCCTTATTTGCACCGATCGCTCCTCCACCTCCACAGAACAGATCCTTGTTGAGTGAACCCTCGGCGCGACCTTCACCTCCTTGTAGGCTAGAGTTGAAATCGTCGACCCACTCCCATATTAGTGAATGAAGATCGTAGAGTCCGTAAAAGTTTGCCCGTCCACGTCCGACTTGGCGAAGGCCGCCCTTTTCCCGTGGTTCGGAGTACCAATTCAAAATCGTTTGCAAAAACTCTGGGTCGCGATTGGCATTTGCTTTGCTTTCGTTTGCCGCTGCCAAGTACTCCCATTCAGCTGTGGTTGGAAGTCGCATACCAACATTCTCGCAAAATGCCCGCGATGCAAACCAAGACACAAAGGTGACTGGCGCCCTTGGCAAGGCGGACTTTTTCAATTTTTGATCGCTCGCAAAATCTTCAAGATATCCGGTTTCAGCAAAAATCGATTTCACCGAAGACTTTGACCACTCCCTGTTTTCACCAACGAATTCGGAAAAATCGGAGTTCGTTACAGGCACGGTCATCACCTGAAAGCTTCGGATATCAATAGTTTGAGGTACGCCCGCTTTATCTTTTAGGGGAGAACCAAATGGGGTCAACTGGCCTTTTGGAATCGTGACGAGCGACGGTCGCCATGTCGCATGCGCCGTTCCAGCTAAAATCATACAAAGTAGTGACCCAAAAATTAGTTTCATCTGACACCAAGCTACTGACCTAATTTGACCGGTTCGGGCTTGATGCCCTTTGATTCCGACGGTTTTACAATTTTCTTAGAATTTCCCCATGAACTGTAGACATAGGTCAGTACATTTGCGACGTCGTTGTCGGAGAGTCCGAGTGCAGGCATGACACCATTAAATTTATTACCGTTGACGGTGACTTCTCCACTCAATCCGCCCTTAACGATATGAATCGCGCGGGTCTTGTCTGCGTTTAAAAAATCAGAGCCAGCAAGCGGAGGGAACGCCCCCGGAATACCTACGCCTGTAGGTTGATGACAAGCGGCGCAGTTTTGCGTGAAGACTGCTTTCCCCATGCGAATTTGATCGTCGACCGTCTTAGCCACCGCCACTTGTGCGGCAGGAGTCTCCTGGATCGCGCCACCTTCAGGCAAATAAACCTGATCGGAGATTTTGCCCGAATAGACGATTTTGTCTTCATCCCCGGTGACCTTCATCATCCCGAGTGAGCCCTTGTTGAAGGTGCGGAAAATCGAATGGTCGACTAGGATATACGTGCCCGGAACGTCCACCTTAAACTCAACCATCGCGGCGCCTCCGGCCGGAATCAATGTCGTTTGAACATTCTTGGTAAAGCTAGCGCCCCCTTCCTGATAAACCTTATCGAAGATTTCGCCGATTATATGAAACGAGGAGATCAAATTCGGCCCACCGTTTCCAACAAATAGTCGGACGGTTTCACCGACCTTTGCGCTCAAAGCTTTGTCGCCATTCAATGAGCCCACAGCGCCGTTGAACAGAACGTAGGTCGGCTTTTCATCAATTGCCTTTTCCATACTGAAGGGTTGCGTACCTTGCTCGCCGTATTTCCCTTTGGTGTAGAAGTCTCCCTGCATGACGTAATATTCTCGCTCGACCTTTGCTAATCCGTCTTTTGGTTCGACCAGGATTAGACCGTACATTCCATTTCCGATATGCATGCCGACAGGCGCTGTCGCGCAATGATAAACAAATAATCCAGGGTTTAAAGCCTTGAACGAAAATGTCGTTTCGTGACCGGGCGAGGTAAATGAAGAGGCCGCGCCGCCGCCAGGTCCCGTGACCGCATGCAAGTCGATATTGTGAGGCATTTTGTTGCTGGGATGATTACGGAGGTGAAACTCGACGAGATCGCCCTCTTTTATGCGGACGAAACTTCCCGGCACCGTTCCACCAAACGTCCAAAAGGTGTAGTTTACTCCCTCGGCTATCTGCATTTTCTTTTCAATCACTTCGAGCTTTACGATCACTTTGGTGTTGAAGCTCCGGACGATTGGCGGAGGAACTTCTGGAGGCGACGTTAGCTTTGCTACTTCTTCGCCTTTGATATCGGCCCTTGCAGACAGGCTAGCCAAGACCAAGACGGAAATCGCCAATTTTTTCATGTTTAAAACCCTCCGTTAGTACCTTTCACTGTCCACTTCAGGTCCTAGCCGAAAGGGACACCCGCACGAAATGACAGTGATCATGAATACTAAATGAGCAATGAGTGTGCCGAAGGTTCTTGACCTGCATTGTTGCGAGAATGCGATCCGTTCTTACGATCTCGAAATAATGTTCAAACGTGCGTGGGACGCCACTCTGCGACCATTTCCCCACTACGCGGACTGCCGCTTCGACATTGGCTCCAATTGGGTCAGCGAACTTTTGGCGGGTTCGCGGAATAGCGGAATGGGTAGAATTGTCTCACCCGGTCTTTTACGCACTCGAGCGACGGGACAGTTTGTCTCACGACTGGCAGTGCCCGCGTTCCGGTGCAGCTTGATGTAGGGTTTGGAGACGCTATTACCTCGACGCCCATTAAAGAAATTTATCCGCAAATGCTGGGTGGAGACTCCATTCATTGCATCCTTTTGGCACGGTCAGAATTCATTGACAATGGCGACATCAAGGCGCAGTTGCGCAACGTGGTCGGATTCCCATGATTTTATAGGCTTGCAAATTCGCAATTGTCGCCAGTACACTTCGAAAATTATCCGTCTCTACAAGTTGGGCCTCTCATTTTTGGCGATAATCATCTGGTTGGCAGGCTTCACAAACGGAACCAAGTTCGGGCTTCCAATCGTTGAAGCGCTCTCGCGCTAAAATTGAAGGCGACAGTTGAGAATGAGTTTACCTGTTGCAAAGCGAAGCAATTGCCAGCCCAATTTGAAGCAAAATGGCGCGGAACTATTCGATTATTTCTAACTCAGGTACACTCGAATATATTCTAAATGAAATTTATTTTCTAGGGGGTGTCACGAATTGAGTCATTCTAAAAAATTGTGGACTGTGAAATAATAGCATTGGGTATTCCGCCCAAAAGAGAGACGACAGGCGCCGGGGCTCATCGGTAAATTTCAGGGACGAGACGGATATTCATCGAACGGCTTCTGAGGAAACGACGGCCAAAAGACCTCAGCAGAACGCCACTACGGCACCTTGGAAAGTGCCACCATAAACCTTAAGCAAAAGTAATAAGTCTCGCATAAGGTAAGTCGAGCAGAAGTACCTTAAGCAGGCAGACTCGCTTTGTTTTTAACACAGGTAAGTTTCATATCAACAAAATATCACCCTAGGCGAAAAGCCAGCAGATTGGCTCTGCTAGGTGCCGTTTACAATTTCGCGACAGCGACTAGCTATTCTATGGTACGCCACTGCAACTGATTTTTTGACCATTGTGTTGACCGAGCGCTTGGTCCACCTACAGTAATGTAGGGGGGTTTTATGTTTCAACTGTTGCGCCAGTATATTTCGCCGATGAGACGTGTTCAGATCCTGCAGGCACTTCCCAAAGTGCTCAGACACTTGATTGTTGATTTCCATTTGGGAAGGACGCAAAGAAAGTATCGTTCGTTTTTGCAGCAGGGTGGCGTGATTGGCATTGAGAATAAAGCGCCCATACAGGTATGGGAAAGCGGCATCAACGAGCATGCCACCAATACGGCAACATACTATGCGACCAGCCCGCGGCGCTTCGATGTGGATCGCCTCTTCCACTATTTCGCAAAGTTTGCGATCAAGGGCAAGATTATGGATTTCGGTTGTAATGCGGGAAGGGCGCTCCACCATTTTACGGATGCTGGTTACAGCGCGATCGGCGTCGAGATAAACGGCAAGGCTGTGGAGCATGGCAAGACCGTGCATGCGTCACTCAACAAAGCAAAATTTCACATTGGCGACGGCGAGACTGTATTGCCAACACTCGAGAACCGCAGCGCTGAGCTCGGTTATTCGATCGCGGTACTCCGCCATATTTCACCGGCAACGATCGACGGCGTGGTGGCGCAACTCTGCCGGATTGTAAGCGGATACTTTATCACGATTGAAGACGAGGCCTCGATCAGTCCTTTGAGTTTTCCACATGACTACAAGAATTTGTTTGGCCGCCACGGTTGGAGACAAATCGCGGCGGAGTACGCTGTCGATTGGCCCGGCTTCGAGGGAAGTTCAGGCACCATGCTACGCATTTTTTCTCCCGTTCGGCCTTTCACACTTTATAAAGAAAGTAAAGGCCTCTACGGTTGGCTAAGGTTCAATGAGTTTCCGCAGAGTTAGCGGCTCACTGCTGCTAGCAATTCCGAGAAGTGTGCTGAAGGCGGCCATAGGGTGGTCTCTTCGATTGAATCTGAAAACAAATTCGTCGAGGT
>JANXMF010000067.1 GCA_025354795.1 Pseudobdellovibrionaceae bacterium | reverse complement strand
GGGAAGGAACGCCTCACTCTCAGTCCCCTTGACTTCTTGCGTCACTAGCGGTGTTTGGCCACCTACCCGGCGTGCCACCGTGAGTTTGTAACCGTCGCCGGGAGTTTCGTCCAACCAGCTGAACTTAATTTTTTCACCGGGCGCGATCCATACCACCTCACTCGGGCCAGGAGTGCGCAGCTTTATCTTATGATGCTCCTTTTTACTCTGAGTTTTTTCAACCCGCAGATGCTCATCTGGGCCCAACTTCTCGCTGAACTTGGCGCCACTCACACTGATTTCGCCACCCGATGCCGACGACAATTTAACGGACTCTTGAGCCACGCGCTCGATGCGCACTTTGGCAGCCGTGGCACCACCGGAAACATGAACGACTTCGCCCGCGGTGGCGACCTCCATGGTCTGATTGGCGGCAAGGTCGACCAGGGCACCTCCGGCGCGCACATCCAGTAAAGTACGATTATTTACTTTCTCGAACACGATCAGACTGTTGGGTTCGAGCGCCAAGTTGCCGGCGCCCGCCATTTGCAAAGTCGCGGTGGATTGTTCGCCGGTGAACACGCTGTCACCAAAGCTGACGCCCTCGCGCGCGCTGACCCCCGACCAAATTAGACTCTCGGGTACCCGCCGCTTCACTTCGTTACTGAAGGCGACGATGGTGCCGGCTTGTTCGCGGTTCTTTGCCGTCACCGGTGGGGAATTGAGCGAATAAAGGACCGCAAGGCTGGCACCACCAATGACAATTGACACGATCAGCAAACTTATGTCGACCTTGGAGGGTTGCCAATCCAACACCTATTTTCCTCCAAAACGTGAGAGTTTAGTCTGTACAGATGCCGATTTCACCATTGTAATAGAGTTGGAAATGAAAGCAAAACCTATCGCCTTTTCGATCAAATTCAAGTTGCTCCTATTGCTAATCATGCTGTCGGTTTTAATGTTGGTCACCTATGCAACGATGGTCCTCAAGATCGTGGTCAACGATAAAATCGCTTATGTCTATGACACGATTTTATTGAATTCTCGCTCGGTTGCCAACCTCATTCGCACCGAAACAGATTCCGCCATCACTAAAACTCAAGGGGTGATGAGTTATTATTCGCTGGGCGAGCATAAGCTCTCACCCGAAGGCGAAAAGTGGTTCAGTGCCGAGCCCCAATGGCAACGCTTGGTCGCCTATCAATTTGATGCCGGCTCTGGCGACTACGCGGCCGCGATGGATCTTAAAAAGACGGGTCGAGCGGAAGGTCATCAGGAACTAGACCATAGCAATGTCGCGCTGGTGCATCAGGCTCTTCTGCAAGGCGTGGTGCTGAAGGCGCTGACTGATGGCGACTGGATCCTGGCGCTTCGGCTTAAGGATAAAGACGGGAGCAAGGAGCTGGTGGCAATCTCAGAATTTTCCGGCGGCCGCTTCTTGGATATTTTTTATAAGCCTCAGGTGCAAAACACTTATTTGACCAGGGACGCGGGCGAAATCGTGCTGATTCCAAAAACCGAGGCACATGCGGTGGACGTGAACGCGTTGGCCAGCACTATCGTCGCGCTACCGAAGGGCGATGTGCAGCACTTCGGGGTGCTTAAATCCACCCGCGAAAATCTTTTGGTGGCATTTGCCGACGTCGGCATCGCCGGATTTAGAGTGGTATCGGTCATTCCGAAATCGGTGGCCTTGCAAGCCGCGACTTTAATTGAGCGCGAATCGGTTTTCTTTCTCATCTTTCTGCTCAGCATTGCGCTGTTCGTGAGTGTCATCGGAGCCAGTGGTCTGACCGCTAGCCTCAAGCGGCTGCATTTGGCCACTTTGCAAATCGCGGGCGGCAATCTCGACGTGCACCTGCTCGAAAAGGGCAAAGATGAAATTGCCGACGTCAGCCGCGGATTTAATAAAATGGTCAGCGAGATCAAACGCCTGCTGATTGAAACCGCTGAAAAAGTGCGCATGCAAGAGGAACTCAAAACCGCGAGCCTAGTGCAGTCAACACTGTTCCCCGCACCGGCTTTTGCCAGCGGTCGCGTGCAATTGCTCGGTTACTACGAACCGGCGAGTGAGTGCGGTGGTGACTGGTGGAACTATATGAAGATCGGATCTAAAATTTATGTGGTGATTTGCGATGCCACTGGGCACGGGGTTCCCGCGGCATTGGTGACCAGCGCCGCCAAGTCGGCATTTTCGGTCGTCGCCGATCTGCCCAATATGACGGCCGAGAATTGTCTGGCGTTTCTCAACCGCGCCATTTTTGAAACCACCGGCGGCAAAATGCAGATGACCGCGGTGGTCATTTGCATTGACGAAGTTACCGGCCAAGTGACAATCGCCAACGCCAGTCATGAGTTGCCGTTTCTACTGCGCAAGACCGCTGAACCTCTGGATCGCAAAGCGATCGAGTTATTGAGCGCGAGCCCCGGCCCCAGATTGGGCGAATCGCGCGACAGTGAATATATTCCGCAAAACACCCGGCTCAATACGGGTGACTGCGTGTTATTTTACACCGACGGCCTCACCGAACTTAAAGACCCAAGCGGTAAAGACATGGGCTCGAGAAAATTGATCCCAGCATTGGTGAAGAGTTTTAATGATGGTGCCGATGTGGAAAAGATGATGAGTTCCGTCAAGAGTGTTGCGACAGCCCATCGGGGAGCGGCCCCGCTGGCGGATGATCTCACGTTCTTGATCCTCAAGGTGAGATGAGAATTATGCGCACTTTAATTTTGGGTCTTGCACTCCTACTCTTCAGCGGGTCTCCAGGGGCCGGGGAAGAGGGCGCGCCAGCCGCGGCCACCGAAGTCGCACCCGCGGCGGCTCCGCAAGCGGTGCAGTGGTTTTATCCGCGCCGTGGGCGCAAGCTCAAGGATGGACGTACCGAAGTCATTCTCACCGGCCGCACTCTGCCAGACACTCCCGTAGTCCCTAAAGCGGAAGGCCTCGCCACCATGTCGGCGGATGGGCAAATTCACGTTCTTAAAGCCAAGAGTTCGATCATTTCCAAAACGGTGAGGGCCGATTCACAAGGCTACTTTACCATTAGGCTGGCGCTCCCCGCTGGCAACGCGCAAATCCCGTTGGAAATGAAAACCGGCGGCGGCGACACGACTTTCCAGCTCAACCTTAACGTGCAAGAGAAAAAACTGGAACTCAACAACGCCGGTGAATTGAAAGCCGACCGCGGCTATCGTCACGGACACAGCCTATGGTTCGGCGTGGGCGTCACCGAAATGAGGTACAGCGAAGACAGCAACGACGTCGACACGCACCTCACTTTTACCTCGGTTAAAGGCCCCGCGTATTATTTTGAGGGGAAATACGCACTCACCGATCAGTGGCGCTTGGTGGGCGCCATCAACAACTCAACAGGCGATGCCAAATCCTCGACATCGGTGACGGTCAATGGTTCGGGTTACAACTGGAATATCTATTCGCTCGAAGGTCTTTACCTCCCCAATCGCTGGCGGTTTGAGTGGCTGGGGAGGGGGGCGACCACCGGCGTTCGCTTTGGCGTGCAAGAGCACGCCATGCCCTATCTCAACAAGGTTACTACAGATCTGGTAAGCATTAAAAATTATCCAGTCGCGATGGCAACGTTGGGGCCAGAAGTTGACATGCGCGTCACCCACACCACCAATCTGGAAATCTTCATGCGCTATCAATATCCCCTGATGGCCAGCGGCACTTTTAAAATCTCACCCGGCTTCACTTTTGACGGTTCAATCGGAGCCACCACCATGATCACCTCGGAATGGTCAGCTGGATTGTTTTGGTACGGGCAATTGCAACACTATACCTACAGATTTTCACAAGGGGGTACCACCTCAACCGGCCGCCAACAGATTTTCTTTTCGAGTCTCAACGCTCGAATTGGTTATGTATTTCCCTAGTGCCGGACTCGATTTCCGAAAACTTACAGCAAATACGTTCCACACTGAAACACGTCTCCTTTTCCAGCAAAGCCATCAGTGATAATCGCCAAATATTGCCATACAATGTAAGTGGGTTTCGGGGAGGGTTCAGATGCGCCTTACGTTCCAACGTCCTACATTACTTTTGTTTTTATTCGTGCTGATGTTGCCCTTTCAGAATTGCACCAAGACCAATACCACGGATATCCAAAAGAATTCGAGCGCCACCCGAGCCTCAGGCACTGGCGATGGCTATGGCGGTATGACCGTTTATAGTTACCGAGCCCTCAACAGCCCCTGCTCTGACATCGGCACCGACGGTCAACCATTTCCGAACGCACAAATATTAGTCGACAAGCGCGCCGCCCAGTTGGTGCGTGACAATTGCAATGACTTGCCGCCCGCCGCAATATCCGCCACCGACTTCCAAGTATTTAGCAATGGAACGCTGGCATACAAAGGCACAAGCTTCAAAGCCCAGCCGCTCAATGAGTTCGAGGTCGCGGCTTCTGCCTGCCCCACAGGCCGCACGCCACTCGCCGGCATCACCCGTCAAAATCTTTTTGCTATGCCATTAAACCTCGCGGCGGACCCGTGGGGAACGGTCGGTGGCGTATCCACAGTGCTCGATGGCGTCATCGCGGGCCTGCCTTCTTACCGTGTGACCCGAACTCAAGATGCAAACGCCGCCAATTGGTTGAGGCAAGATCAATTTGTTAATCTAGATCCGAACACCCAATACGCATTTTCATTTTTTGCGCGATCGGGTTCAAACAAAGCATTGCGTCTGATGATGTACGACTCCGTCCCGCGGGTGATCTCGGGCGAGATTAGCTTGGACCTCTACATCGGCGGCGTCTTAAACAGTTCCTTTCAAGGTCTCACGCAAGTCAGCACAAGCGTGCGTCCCCTGGGTCAGGAAGGCTATTTTTTCACGGTTTACATGACCACCCCGTCTTTCGTGCGTGGTTTAGATATTGGCTTTGCCGCCGATGATCTGAATACCGGCGCCTCAGTTCTGGTGACTGGACCTGAGCTTGAAAAAGTGAGCTCCTATTGCGCGCCCTAGTTGTGGACCACGATCTTGCGCGCCTATCGCGCTAAAATATTTGCCCAAAAAATATTTTCTGTGCATGACGTGAGTCAGGTGCTGTCCGCTTCCGCATCCTCGGCCCATCGTCTGTTGCGCTGGGCGCTCTCCAATAAACGCATCCGACTCGTGGGTGCGGGAAGGCAGACTCGGTATCGGGCTGTAGCTTCTTGAGAATGGGAAAGGCCAGTTTTTACAATTACTCTAGACAATCGGAGCCATCGTTATAGAATTTTGCCATAGAGGCGGATAAATGAGGTCATACCAAGCTTTTTGGAAGCCATATATATGAGACATTATTAAAAGCATTCCCCCCAGTATTGGTGTGGCGAGAGTCCAAATATTTCAAAAAAAAGCAGCTGAAGTTTTGGCGTGTCAAGATAACGTCAAGATCCCGCGCCATCCCGATGCCGGAAAGATTGTCGATGATGTGCAGTTAATGCACAATGGCCTGAAAGTTCTTTCAGACTGCTACAATGGAAATGTCGTCAAAGGCTTAATGGGAAAACTTTTGACTCAAAACAAAGGCGTTCATGAGCCTGCGGAAGAATTTGCATTTCAGATTATTCTGAAAACCATGCCTGAGTCGGCGACAATCGTTGAGCTCGGTGCCTTTTGGGCCTTCTACTCGATGTGGTTTTGCGCAGAGGTCAAAAATCCAAACGCGTATATGATCGAACCGATTAAAGAATACCTTGAGATTGGTAAGAAGCATTTTGCCATGAATGGGTTCAAGGGTCAGTTCTTCAATTATTTTATTGGCCGCAAAAGTGGATTTTGGAAAGAAACCAAGCGTAGTCTCTGGCGGGGAAATTACGAGGTGCAGACGGACACCCCGGTGATTTGCATCGATGATTTTGTCGAGCAAAATAATATAAAATTTATCGATATTCTCCACTGCGATATTCAGGGTGGGGAGCTGGATATGTTAATCGGCGCCGAGCGCACAATTGCACAAAGAAAAGTTCGCCATTTTTGCGTTTCAACTCATGGAGATAGGCTGCATGCCGAGTGTGTTGAGTATCTGAAAGCTAAGAAATATTTGATTTTATGTGAAGCCGATTGCACCCACGCCATGCACATCGACGGTTACATTATTGCTCGCGCTGCCGAGATGCCAGGGCCCAAAGTGATACTTACCCATAAGCACTCCTAGACCGGTCCCCTTCCAGGTACTTGTCCATTTTTGAGACGGTTTCCGACCATTCTCATCAGTGCCGATCTCTGTCCCCTCGTAATAGGCTTTCCCATTGACCCTTAAACCGGTTGATTGGAAGAATGACAGACGGTCTTTGCAACGAAGTCTTAAGATACCTTTACATTTATTTACGCTCGAGCGGACAACGCGTCCACTTTTCAAACGCAAAAGTAGGCGAGATCCGCAGCAAGATATTGTCCGCGGCACAATGCCCGCGAAATAGCGCTTCTTCAATCGATGGCGTGCCAAGATTATTGTGGGCAAAGAACACCCGCCCGAAGGGTTTGCGCATTAAACGTACTTTGTTAATAAAATAGCCAGGCCCAGAGGTGTGAATCGAAAAGGGCCAGCGGCTGGTCACGACCTGCTTGAACTCGAGCGATCCCTGCCATAGATCCGAGGGCAACGCTGGATAAAGTTCGGCGAGTCGTTTGACCGCGTGCCGGGCGATTCGCACCGTCACCGCGTCGCCCATGTCACCGTCCTTAGCGGCTTCGAGCGTCCACTCTTTGGCAATGGGATGGTAAATTGAAAACACCCCGTCCTCCACCGGAGGGTCGACTTTGAAATCTCGGTAACCCTGATAACCCAGCATCGACGGCTCCATCCATTGACCGAGAATCACATCGCTGAAATCCTTTTCCGAATAGTCCTTAGCCCGCGTCCACGTGTCATAGGCCGCGCGATAGGGCTGGCCCGTCACGTAAACATTGTGAACCGCGTAGTGCATGTAACCAATGCCGTTCATGGCTGCGGCCTGCAGTGGCGCCTTGCGCGCAAAATCTTCAATCAACTTCGGGGCCTGCCTCAGCTGCATGGCAAAGACCGCATAGCCGGCTTTCACCACGTGCGCGCTGCCGTTTAAATTATACGTGACTTGCACTCCATCTTTAAGACTCTTCACTTTGATCACCGGCGCGCTCGTGAGCGGTCTAAACAGCGCGGTTTTCAGCGCCAATTCATTCACCATGTTCAGAGCAGCCACCCCGGTGCCTTCGGGCGAGGTGTAACGAGTGATGATCTCGGACATATAAAAATTGGCGAGTGCCACCGCCGAAACGTCGTCGGTATTTCCACCCAAAGCCGACCGGCAGTAAAGGTCGAGCAATTCCACCACGCCTTCCATGCCGGTCTTGCCTCTGAGTTTGTGTGCGCGCGATTCCTGCTGAAAGCGCTCTAAAATTTTCTGGGCCTCGGCCCGATTTGCCGACTTGGGATCGTCGGCATAGCGCTTGAGCGCGCGCGGCATGCGTTCGATCCATTGCCGAGAATTAATATGATCGAGAGCGAGGTTCGCACCATAAGTCGCTGCCTCTTCCATCGGCTGATTGGGAATTTTGCCTTCTTCGCTCAAACGCAGCAATGCAAACTTAAACAACGCAAAGCTTGCCGGGAGTGCGGCGACAGTTTCCTCATCCCAAATGCCCTTGAAGTACTGGCCGCGGACATAGTAACTGTCCACCGGTTCAGGGATCGGGTTCGCTTTGCGATAGTTGCCAAGGCCGATGCGTTTGAGCAAGGCGTCTTCTTCTTCATACGGATCGGTCCAATAGGCGGCGCCCCGGCTATAGTGAATGCCGTCGCTGCTGCCAAATGAAGCAAGGCCTCCGAGGTGCTCTTCACGCTCAAGCAGCAGCACTTTTTTGCCTGCATCGGTTAAGTAAAGCGCGCTGCTTAGACCGGCCAAACCTCCGCCCATGACGATCACATCGAAGCTTTCGGAATCGACGACGGGATGGCTGAGATTGGAGGGATCGCCCGCAGGAACCCCGCTCTCGTTGCGAATGGTGATGTCAACCTTATCCCAGGTGGCCGCTGCACAATTCAGCACCACGGCCAAGCCGACCACCATACTTAGGTTTAAATTCCAGCGATTCATGCTCAATCTCCCAACGCTTTTTGTGCAGTTTGGCCGCTGTACGATGTCGATGTTTGACAGTGCAGCGTTGGACGATGCTATAGCCTTAGGTTGGGGGGGAAGTAAATGGATAAGAAATTCACTCGGCGGCAACTGCTGGCCTCGGGCGCGGGAATGTATTTTGCGTTAGAAGGCGCCGGCGCAATTACGGCTTTCGGTGCAACTCTTGATCAGCGTGAAATTTCTCCAGTCCGCGCTTTCTCAGGAGACTTCGCAAGCTCGAAATTCGACGGCGACGATCTCGCCCGCGGTCACGCCGCCTTAAGAGACCCCGAATCCTATATTCAGCAAAAGGGCGGAAGGCCCGCACAGTTCAGGAGTGAAAAAGTGGTGGTGATCGGTGGCGGCATTTCAGGGTTGCTCAGCGGCTATTTTTTGCGCGACCACCAACCCCTAGTGCTCGAACAAGCCACGCGCTTTGGCGGCAACTGCAAAGCCGAGCGCTACCACGGCACCACTTTTTCAAAGGGCGCGGCCTATATCGCGCGGCCCGACCCCGGCAGTGCGGTTCATAAGTTTTTGCACGCCACCGGACTAAACAAATATTATCGTCAAGAGTCCGCCGCAGAAGTCAAAGTTTTGTTTGCCGGCCACGGCCTTCGCAAATTGTGGAAGGGCGAGACCGATCCCGAAGCACGCACAGCCATTGCCCGCGTAGTGAGCGAACTCGCACGCATAAATAAGGAAGCTTATCCTGAAATCCCCTATGTCGCGGGCGAAGGCCTCTCGTTCTCAGCCTACCGCGAGCTCGATGAGCAAACCGCGGAGCAATGGTTGGAATCCAAGTTCGCAGGTTTGCACCCGCACGTGAAGGAGTATTTTCAACTCTACTCTTGGGGCTCCTTTGGCGGCTCACTGAGCGAAGTTTCCGCCGCCCAATTTGTAAACTTTGTGGCGGCAGAATCGGCCGGCATCTTGGCTTTCCCCGGCGGCAATGCGGCCATCGCCGAGGCCCTTTTTCAGTTGCTCCGGAAAAAACTGGGCGCACAGAAAATGCAGGCCGGCAGCATGGTCATAGAGATTAAAAACTTGGTGAAAGGAGTCGAGATTCTCTACGAGGACGTGAGCGGCAAATTGCAACGAGTTCAAGCTAAGGCCGCGGTTGTCACTATGCCCAAGTTTATCGCTAAGCACGTGCTCAAAGGACTTGAACCGCAGAGAACCGCGGCGTGGTCCGAATTGACGTATCGCTCTTATGTCGTAGTCAATGTTTTACTCAGACGTAAAGCCGCGGGCGGTGAATTCGACCTCTATTGTTTACAGGGACAGATGCCGCCACCTCCCACTGCCGCTAAGCCACCAGCCCGCCCGTGGACCGACATAGGCTACGCCGATTGGGCGAACCACGGCCGTGGAAGCGCTACGGTGCTCACGATCTATAAACCATATCCATTTGATGGCGCACGGCCCCTGCTGATGCAAGACTCCAGCTCCGCCGCGCTTAAGACCGAGATCGAAGAGGCATTACCCAGGCATTTGGCTTTACTCGGCCTCGCCGGCAACACAGTCGAAGGCATTCGCTTCACCCGCATCGGCCACGCGCTGCCGCTCGCGCGTCCCGGAATGCTCACCGGTGAACATTCCAAATGGTTGCGCGCGCCGTTTCAGCGCATTGCCTTTGCCAATCAAGATGGTTACGCGAGCCCGTGTTTTGAGTCCAGCTTTGACACCGCCGCAAGAGCCGCCGCTTTGGTTCATCATTGGGTGGGGTGAGATCACTTGCAGTCTTTATGAACTCTCAGTCACATGAGCCATCTTCGAACACGCACAGCGGCTTTTAAACCGCTTCGCCAAATGCGGTGTGGACGTCGCAGACGAAGTCGTGCAACTCTCGGCGCAACTAAACCCGAAGGCGAGACCTTCTCGGATGCGGAACGCGCACGGCTGACCAATTCACTGGCAGGCCTTGAAGGACAGCTAAGTTCGCTCATTGAAGCCGCGCGCGGCTTACGCAAAGACGCCCAATTGGCTAAAATGAACGTCTTGGAACATCACATTGCAGCGTGACCTCTCCGAACACTCATGATGCTTTATCCTCTATGAAAATCCTCAGCTGGAACGTTAACGGTATCCGCGCCTGCGGTAAAAGCGGATTCCTCAACTGGTTCGCGGCCGAAAATGCCGACATCGTATGCGTGCAGGAAATCAAAGCCCACCCTGATCAGCTCGATGAAGACCACAAAAATCCGCTAAAATACCACGCGTTCTGGAATCCCGCCGGTAAGCCCGGCTATAGTGGGACCGCCGTGTTCAGCAAAAAAGAACCACTCAGCGTGCAACTCGGCCTTGGCGACCGCGCCATCGATCTCGAAGGCCGCGTGATGATTTTAAAATATCCGCAGTTCACGCTTATTAATTCCTATTTTCCCAACAGCCAGCGCGACCACGCGCGTCTGCCGTACAAACTCGCATTTTGCAAAAAATTTTTCAAACTTGTCCAGTCACTACGTGCCAGCGGTGAAAACGTAGTGATGTGCGCAGACTGGAATATCGCCCATCGAGATATTGATCTCAAAAATCCGAAATCGAACAAGAAAAACGCCGGCTTTTTACCCGAAGAGCGCGCGTGGTTGGACAGTTTAATCACTGCCGGCTACGTCGATGTCTTCCGCCAGTTCCAGCCCGAGGGAGGGCACTACACTTGGTGGAGCTACCAGCCCGGCGTGCGCGAAAAAAATGTGGGCTGGCGGCTCGATTATTTCCTGGCGAATTGTGAGTTCAAGGACCGCCTGAAGACTTCCTATCATCGTCCTGAAGTGTTTGGTTCGGATCACTGCCCAGTCGCAATCGAACTCAAGCGTTAGGCTGTTTCGTTGCGCAGGTCGGAACGGTTTTTCCGAGCCGTCCTTACTTTGTTTGGATAATCTGCCACGGTTTTTTATGAACGACGGGTTTTCTCGCCGCATTGCTCTCAACGATGAATTGCGCCCGCGCCAGGCGCGCAACCCCAGTTGCTCTCTGCGCTCCTTCGCCCGCGATCTGGCGTGAGTGTGACCGCATTTCCCGATGTGCTGGCGAGCCAGCCTCATTTTTCACGCAAGAACGCCCTGCGAATTGTCAAAAAGCTCAGCTGGTCCCCGCCCATCATCCAAGCCGAAATGGCAGGCAAAACTCGTAACTCTGCTTTAACTTTTCCACCGGGGCCGACCGGCCCCGGCGTCTAAGCGCGGCGTTTGCCTGTTGGATTTGGCTTTGCCCACTGCTAGAATGTAATCCACATGGACCGCTTGAGCCTCGAAAACCTATTGCGCGAGCAAATGCCATTGGCCAAGGCCATGAACGTGCTAGTGACGCATGCGGAAGCTGACGGCCCCGTGGAATTGCGCAGTCCCCTCGAACCCAATCACAATCATCTCGGCAC
>JANXMF010000065.1 GCA_025354795.1 Pseudobdellovibrionaceae bacterium | reverse complement strand
ACTAGTACTCCATCAAATAAGTTTTTCCTGATCAGCGCTTACAAATTTTGATACGATCAGCGCTTCCCGACTTTTGCAAGGAAGCAAGGATTGGCACCACTGAGAGTTCGTTTGAAGAGAAAGCAGCGCGAGCGCGTCATTGCGTTGTTAAAATATGAAGAGGCGCGAGTCGTCAGGCGCGCCAATATTCTTAACTGTCTCCATTTAGGATACGGTTCGACCGAGATCGCCGCAATTCTTAATGTTGATCCAAAAACCGTAGCCAATGTGCCAATGCGTTCTTAGAGGATGGTTTGGATGCGGCTCTTTTTGACGACGAGCGATCGGGCCGTCCGGTTGACTTCGATGATCGCGAGCGATCGCGGATTGTAGCGATGGTTTGTTCTGACCCGCCAGAAGGCAGTTACAGGTGGACGCTCGATTTGATTGCTGACGAAGCAGAGAAGCGTGATTTGATTGATCGAAGTATTTCGCATGAGCAAGTTCGCATCATTCTTCAAGAGCATGATTTAAAGCCTTGGCAGGAGAAAATGTGGTGTATCGGGAAAATGGACTCCGAATATATTGAACGAATGGAGGATATTCTGGATGTTTATCAGCGTCCATACGACGTCACGCGCCCAGTCGTCTGCGTGGATGAAAAGCCAGTCGCCTTAATCTCCGATGGCCGAGCACGACTCATGCCAGAAGGGCCTGGAGAAATTCTTAAAAAAGATTATGAATACGTGCGCGGCGGATCCGCCAATGTGTTTTGCGCGGTCGAACCGAAAGTCGGCCGTTACTTTAACTCAGTGACTGAAAGACGCACAGGATGCGATTTTGCGGAGTTTTTGGAGTCACTCGACGCGAAATACCCGAACGCGAAAAGCATTACGCTCATCATGGACAATCTTTCTACGCACAAAGAAAAACATCTGATTGAATGCTTTGGCGAAACGGAGGGCCGACGGCTATGGTCGCGATTTGAACCGCACTTCACGCCGAAACACGCAAGCTGGTTGAATCAAGCCGAGATAGCGATTGGCATGTACTCTCGGCAATGCCTTGGCGACGGTCGAATTGGCACCATTGCCAATCTCAAAATCCAAACTAAGGCGTGGAATAAAAAAACCAATCGAAAGGCGACAAAAATTAACTGGCGCTTCACAAAGTCAAAGGCTCGCAAAAGCCTCGACTATAATCCTGCCGACTATAGGGAAAAACTTATTTGATGGAGTACTAGTGCGCGCAGCTGCCGCACCATCTTAAAAAATCATCACAGGTTTATGAGAGGATACCTTGCGCGGTGGGGTCGGCACAAAGTCCACTGGCATTCAAAAAGCCGTGAGCTTCAGTCATGCACGTGCGGCGTAGCTCGCTCCCCTTCGAGGCCTGTCTGCCAGGTTCTTGGGGACTTCCGCCAAGCGTGATGCGGTCGGCCCGGAGGGCCGATGGCGGCAAGGGCAGGAGCCCGAGTCCCCAAGAACCTGGCAGACAGGCCCTAGTCTAATAAGAGGCAACGGTAAGGATCAGCGCTATCAGAGTGTTAGATAGCGCATTTTCATTTCTTATTCCTTTCGTTAAAATATTCTTTTGAAAAGTTAGCCGCCCTGATTCCAGTCCGGACCTTCCTGTGAAGGTAGTGCACAAGTAAACTCAGCAGCAGTGGGCGTCGGTGTTCCAAAACCCTCATTATACGGCACGACTTCTCCCGCCTCATTCACGAAGAGAGCAACATCGCAGTCTAACTGGCCGCTGTCGTCCGATTTATGACCTCGGATCAAAACGCCGATGAAGAGCTTCCCATTATTCTCGAGAGATGACGTGGACTCTACGCCCAGGCCAAAGACGCCCTTGACCGAGGCAAGCTGAACGGCTTTTTCCATCGCTACTCTTCCGGCATTGGCTCTTTGAATGCTGTTCGCCTCCCAGGCAAAGGCAGAGGCGGGGATTAAACTTGATACTAGTGTCATAACTATTAAATGCTTTTTCATATTTCTATTTCCTTTTCTACAGTTTGTTTGCGGCCAGCGTTAGTACTGGCCGAGTTAAATTCCTCTACCGAACGACAAAATTTGCAAAAGCCAGTATTGCGAAGAACTGATCGCCGCCGCGGCCCTCGTCACCTATTTCTCCGTACGAGCCTGAAACTGGACGATTGCCCATCTCTACGAATTTGATCGCGTTCGGTGACATGGAACTGATATTCAGCCAGGCGGACCCATTGAACGAAAGATGGAGGCGAAGTAAGTCCGAGCCGCTTCGGGTGTAAATCTCGCCCACGATGTGATTGTCCTGGTACGTGCAGACGCCGCTTTTCTTGGTACGAAGGGTAAGATTCGCCGAGCGCGGCACCTTATCAAGCTGCTTCAGATCAGAGCGAATTTCGCCAAGACGATTGCTGAAGTCTCCCTTCTTAGAACCCGAAAAGGAAAACCGAGCCTTCTTGAAAATCTCGCTTTCAGTCAGTGTCGAGATGGATTCGATACGAACATCGAGGCTCTGCGGGCAGTCTTTTGTTTGCACAGCCATCGCGGGACTGGCGATGGCCGCCATTAGAGTGGACGCTAATGCCACAATCGTTAAGTGCTTTTTCATATTTCTAATACCTCTTCTTTGTTTGTTTACGGCCAGCACTATTGCTCTCCGCATTTAGTTCAACTTTTAGACTACGGAATTTTAAAATCTGGAACCCACTCCACTCGATCTTGCGGTACATCTGGCTTTGGAGAGTGAATGGTATCCAGGAAAACCGCATGGGCTTGCGGAAATGCATTTGCCATTGAATTGATGTTCGCTGGCTCGTTTTCAAATACACCGATCACCTCGCCCATTGTGGCGACCACGCTATATTGACTTTCCTTGAACTTCAGATCGTCTAGCTTCGGATCTGGCTTCATCAGCAAAAGTGCATGGTTTGGATTCATTGGAAATCGGTTACGAATTAGGTTTCGCTGAGTGCCTTCTCCCATGCGTGGGACGTCTCGGCCCGTTAGATAAACAATTTTCGCCCCAGCCCTTACAAGAAGATGAAGGTATTTTGCCGCTCCAGGGTTTGGCTCATCCTTTGCGCAATATTCATTCGTAAAGAAATGGGCGAGCCAAAAATCGCTGGCCCGCTTGATGAAATCCGCGTCAGTGACGCCGACATTTTTCATCGTATCCGTAAGCAAATATTGGATCTGGTCAATTTGGATTTCCGAGACCTTTTGCGAGGCCTCCGGAAATGCCGACTGGATTTCGGACTGAGACGCGAAGTCTTTGAGGATTCGTAAGTTTCTCCCCCTAGTATTAGTGAGAGTGTCATCAAGGTCGAACATGACGATAGGCTGCTTGCCTTGCTCGGCCAATTCCTCCGTTTGTACAATGAGCTGCCTAAGGGCTTCGGGAGAATAGGGTTTCGCGAAAGCTGGGTGTCCCATTGATACGGCAAGTGCCAACGCACCTACCGCTGGTCTAAATAAATTCGTCTTCATAACTCTTCCTTTCGTTCGTTCGCACATAGTGCGGGATGAGGAAGATTAAGCGGAATCTAAACATTAATATATGGAATGTTTCTTATGATTTTGATAAACCTATTAATAATGAAAACACCTGCTTTTGACTTATTAAGGGTTCTGATCACCGTCGCCGAATCGAGAAACTTCCAGGAAGCTGCGGACACCTTGCAAATATCCCAGCCTGGGGTTTCGTTAAAACTGAAAGAACTTGAGTTACTTCAACCACTTCCACTCTTCAGCTATGAAGGACGACGAAAGGTTCTTACGCATTACGGCCGCTCGCTTTACGAACTCGCTAAGGACGGGGCAACAACCCTCGAACGGCGAATTGAAAACCTTCACCGAGTCTATTCTTCGGCGGATCTACTCACAGTTCGAATCGGTGGACGAAATGAAGTTCTGGAGCACATTTCCCCTTACCTCGATTTTGAAGGAAAAATTGAATATGTGGGCGTTTCGAGTAAAGAGGCCATCGACCGTCTATTGCGCCATGAAGTGGACATTGCGATCACGTATATCAAGCCCGATTCAACTGAACTTCAGGCGAAGCGTCTCTTTGGAAGTAAGACTCACTTCTGTGTTCACGAGAAATTTTTGAACGGCAAAAAACTCTCACTGAACTTAATGGAAAACCAAGAGTTCCTATTAAAGACCCCTTGTATTTCCTATTTACGAGATGGACATTTGATCAGCGATTGGGTCCGGCACGCAAAACTCAACTTTACGGACCTCAATGTTAAACATGTTGCCGAAGATTGGCGAACCATTAAGCATCTCGTCGAACAGGGTGCGGGATACGCGATTCTTCCAACCTACATTAACTTGAATGGCCCGCAAGTTCACTGCCTTGAAGTTCCCGAAAAAATTCTCAGCCGTTTGGATTTCTTCGCAATATTTGAAAGTGGTCTCAAAAAAATCGAAGCCTTTCGTAAGCTTTTATCGTTTTCCAAACTGGCTACTTAATTCTCATTCCAGCCCTTTGAGGTAGCATCCCTTAGCTCATTGACGAAACGGGCACAGGTCAAGAGGGTAAAGGGACACAAGCATTTAACAAATCTGCGCGCGGCAATGAAGGAGCTTGCCGATGCCAAGAAACAAACAAAAACTGTATGCAAAGTAGCGCGTGCGTCATGATTCAATATCAACTAGAAAAAACTTGCGCCTGCGTACTGGAGACGGATGCAAAAATCAAGAAGACGCACGCCGTTTGGGCAAGCACAGTCCCGGACCTTTTAATCCCAATGCTTGAGCTCCAAGCCAGTATGTGTTCCACCATATTCTATCCTTATCTTCGCACTTGCTGGGGTCCGCTTTGATATTTACTACACCTTGGCAAATGGCCTCGAAATCCAGCGCAGCCATCTTGGCTTTCACAGCCTCAAACACTTCGTCCTGGCAAGAAACTGAATATCCCTTCCAATAATCGCTATTGGCCGGAAATGTCTTGTAACCGATCTTATAGAGGACCAATCCTGCTTCGAACATATCCTCACACATTTTTTGCGGGCCATTTTCAGTCGTCACACTGTTGAGCAGAGCAGGCAACTTCGCACGTTCTAAGACGCATGTGTCGAACACAGAATATGCCATTACTTGGCCCTGTATTTCTGAGTCCGATATTACAGACGAGGCGGCGCTGACGCTCGGGGAGGCAAGGCGCGAACACACGATCAGAGTGAGTAAAGCCAGTGAGGGAATCGGGCTTTTGGAAATTTCGATTTTCTTCATTTTTTCTCCTGTCAGAAATGGGGCGCTTTAGCTTTAATTCGCCAAAGACTATCATTCTCTAAACCGATTTACCATGGGGGTGAAAAGTTTACTCATTTGTAGATAAGGGGCACACTGTTTTAAAGTGTGCGAGGCCCAGACATGGAAAAAGAAGTCCAACTGGTTGCTAAACAGGAACACCGGACTATCTCCGAACTTTTACGGGAAGCCTTTAGTCAATATCTGGCCAATAGAGACTTGGGGCCAGTCCGCAAGGACGGCCGCAAGGTCGCCAAGCGTCTGCGTCTGCAGCCAGACGATGTGGCAAAGATCGTAAGGTCCGGACGGAAATAGTCGTCCATGCTCAAGGTCTGCATTGACTCCAACATTTGGATTAGTGGCATCAAAAAATTGAACCCTAAAAGACGAGGCTCAGCTGAAGCTTACGATCAGAACCTGAGTTGAACGATCGGGCTATTTTAGTTATGCCTGTCTTGACGTCATCAACGGTGCCAACCAACACATACATGCGAAAGGAATAAGTGCCTGCGGGAGTTTTTTTGGTGCGAAACACGGCATTCCACTTGGTAGTATTGCCAATTTGTGAAAAATCAAATCTCCCGTAGCCTACCTGTGCAAATTGCTGTTGCGGAAGATCAGGCGAGTAAATGCCCATGGCGTATTTTTGGTCATCAGTCGCAAAGATAATGGGCAGCCCCTGTTCACCCGCTTCGTGAGATAGATCACTTAAAATCTGATGAGCTGGGTCAAATGTCATAAATTTTTGAAACGTTTTTGGCATATACCCTGTCAGTGCTTCAAACACGGCCGGCCCGTGGGGGAGTGCAAGCGAGGGATCGAGTGGGTCTGGCACATGATAGGTCACAAAATATTCGATGGCGTTTTCAACCTCTTTGAAACCAATCGTCACGTGCTTATCTAAAATGACGCCCGAAACGGCAGTCGTATTTTGGGCTGTAGTCAGGCTTGGATTTCCACCACATCCGTTCGGGTAGAGGTCACCGGGTGAGGTCCAAAATGCCATTTTGGTCGAGGTTTTCAAATCATGAAGTCCCGCTTGAAGACTGAGCAATCGACTCGTTGTTTGGTTCTGATTGCCGTCTCTCCCCGAGCCCGCCTCGGTCGGATTAAAACATTCGCCAAGCCCGTTGAAACTCACGGCCGATTGCAGCTCGCGACCATGGTCATCCTGATTGATGAACTCCTGACCGCGCCACAGCAAAGAGACGATGGCCCCAGCAAATGCAGACGAAGTGCGCAGGGTCAAAGTGTCGCCCAAGACGACACCACTCACCGTCGTCGAGCCGTTAGGTGACATGGGTCTTGGCGCCGAGGCCATACCTAAGTTGGCGAGCAGAGCCAATCCTGCGACAAAGGTTAGAGCCAGAGGTTTCAATTGTCTCATGAACACTACCGTGGAAACCTGTTTCCTCATAAATCACCATTTTCCTTTGTTAATGAATTGCGCAATAGACGTCGCACATTATCGACGCACTTTGGCAAACTTCATTCATTTTATAAGTTCGCACAATAAAAATTTATGAAACGTCTTACTGGTGTCATTTTTTCTCAATTTCTGTGTCAGACACGTTGAAATGTATTTTGAGCCATTTTTGAACACGGCACATTTTTTGCTCATTCTAAAACTCTCAATAAAACAGCGGTGCAAAAATGCACCGACAAATACAACGGGCGCGAGGGCGCTTCAAGGGGGAAAAAATGGGGAAAGTTATCGCAATTCTAATGTTGGTCACGGGGTCACTGGTTCATGCCGCGGATTGGTTTGGGGAAAGTAAATACCTCAGGTGCAACCCAGACGTGCAACGAGCTGTCAACAGCGGTCAATTTCGCTCGGGCTATGACCATTACCTTCAGCACGGTCGAAATGAAATTCGAGTGACAGATGGTGGATGTTTCGCATCCGATGCGCCGAATTGGTTTTTTGAGTATGGCTATCTTAACTGCAATCCGGATATTCGCAATGCCGTTGCCTACGGTCAGTTTCAATCGGGCTGGCACCATTACCGACTTTATGGTCAAAACGAAAATCGCCGATATCAGTGCAATTAAATCTATTATAGGTGGCGCCACTTGATGGCTAAACAGTCTCTCGCGGAGGGTCGAGAGGCTGTTGTCTGCACCTTCTCGATAAATTTGGTCCCCGCAGCGTACCTGATGCCCTGATCAAAGCCGCAAAGCTCGCGCAGAGTCCGGCCCGCAATATGATTTACAACTTGGGCCTGGTCAAAAGAGCCCACGAAAATGGGGTGGAAGTTCACGAATTTGAATCTGGAAACATTGATCTTAGAGTGTCCCCCCGAGGGCGCTGCCTCATGAGTCTGATCCAAACCGCCAAGCGTGCGGGCGCGAACGTGCTCGATTATCTGACTCGCCTTCAGGATCACGCCGCCGACGTGAAGAAAGATCCGATCCTCTGGCTGCCGTGGAATTACCTAGACCCGGTATCCTTACTCCAGGGCGCTCGCCAAATGACGCAGTTCTCTCGGGGGGACACGAGCATTTTAACTCGCCCGACTTCTTCGAACTCGAGGAGATGTTTAAAAGCGGATTTTTCAAACTAGACGCCCCCTACATGTTTGAAGTCAGCAAGAACACCGTAAATTTTGGATTCGATTTCCATATCTATGGCAGCGAAGAAGACGTGCTCGCTTTTGATAGTGTAAAAAAGGAAGAAGCAGCTACGTCAGAGTACAGTAATCGTCGCATTAAATATTACTTTTCAAAAGGCCATCACCGGGAATGGCTTTCGAATCAAGATTTATTTGCAGTCGCACTGTCCGGCGCCGACTGATATCTTATTAAGATGCGATTTTAAGTTGAACCTTAAGACCCAACGGGGCTGCTAAATTGCCAAATTTTTCTTTGTTAGT
>JANXMF010000136.1 GCA_025354795.1 Pseudobdellovibrionaceae bacterium | reverse complement strand
TCGGTCAAACCCCGCGCGGTCTCAGTGGCGCTGGTGCAATCTCAAAAATTGACCTGCAAAATCACAGCTGGAAATCTTACTGCCACGGTCGATTTTCGATCCCGGTAACAGCTTAATTTGCAACTTGGAGAGGGACAGGTTCAGCCAATCTGCCCTGGAGTCATTTGCCCAGAAACGACCAACCCGCATCCAGCACGCACAAAGCGGCAAGCGGATTTCGATGGGCCTGGGGTCGGTGATCATGGTGGCGATTGCGCGCCTCTATGGCGGTTCCGTTTCTCCCGAGAATCGCATTGACGGTGGCAAAGCGGTGGGCGGCCGTGTATTGATCAAGCTAAATATTGGCGCTCACGAACATAGTCAGCCGGCCAGGGCTTCTTGACGGACGTCCTCAAAATAAGGGCATTTGCAAATGCCTTTTGAACTCACTTCTTGGGAATTACGCAATCAAAAGTGGCTGAATGATCGATTCTATCGACCGGCGCCCGCAGCTCTAATTAGTGTGGGATTTTGATCCAAGATCGAGGAACAGCTCGGAGTTACATTTCCATTAATTCTAGCTACAACATGGCCAGGAGGATGAGTGGCGTTCCATCCAGGAAGATCAAATTCCAAAGTTGCGTCAAGCGACTCCAGCGCTCCACTGGCTGCGACAACCATGGAATGAATAATCATCGATCCCCTCGGGGCCGGACGTTCAAACCTTATTTTTAGGGCTCCCATGTTGACACCGCCAACGCCAAAGACTACGGCCGCATGCTCATCGTAAAAGCTTCCACCGTTGCCAAAAAGGCCTTGTGACGTTGGCACGCCAAACGTAATTGTTCGTTCAAGCAAATCATTTAAATTATGCTGAAAAATCAACTTGATACTGAGGGTTCCCGTCGGATCAATCAAATGAACTACATACTTATAGCGCGGGTTTACCTGCGGGCCAGAGGTCTGACCCAGGGTGCTGGATTCGACCGGGACAAACTGAACATGACTTCCGAGCGCCAAAAGACTTTCCCATTCGGGAGATCCCGGCGCAGTAGCCCAGTTAAAATTGGCCCAGTGCGGATCACTTAGATTCTTTTCTGTATCGTCCAAAAGCTCAACCGGCGAAACTACATTTTCTGGTGTGAAAAAGGGAGCGGCCCAACGAACCTGCGCGGGAGTGCTCACTTGCGTTTTCCATTCTGCTACGGGTGATTCCATGTAAAGCTCTCCGAGCGGAAATGCTCCCTCCAAAACTCGGCCGTTTTCGTCCAATAAGGCGAGTGGAACAGCGCTGAACTTGACGGGAGTGGGTCCATCAATTGGTTGCGTATCGATTCCAGCAGTGATCCATCCAAGTTCTCTGAAACTTGATTGCGAAGCCATTTCAACATTTGAAACATTCCAGTTGTTCCATGGCAGGTTTAACCCTTGATTGCTAGGATGATAGATTCCAACAAAATTAAAAGGGGTTGGCGTGATGTTTCTGGTGTTCAGAAATATCAGTTTCGCCAATTGCGTGGCCGCAATGTCCGTCTCAACGCTTGGAAGAGGAACAACATACGATCCATGCAGCAACCCGTCCTTTCGGTATGCAAATGCAATATACTTTGGGCCCTTGACGAACGCCGTATGCAGCCGGGCGATTTTCAGATCTTGATCATATTCAATCAAGAGGCTGGCCCAAGTGAAATGGGATGGAATGTGAGGGGTAACATTGAGACCTGGAAATGGGGCTGGTGCGCAGCTGTACACGGACACATTATGGAATTCGCTAAGGTTCAGTTGCCGAACAAAGGTATTCATGTACTGACAAGCGACTTCGTCTGGCGCACGGTCCTGAAACCCTAATTCGCCCAAATAAGCTTGCTGAACTGCCCTCATTTTTTCACTCTCAGCTGCAATTTTTTCATTACTGGCAAAAGTGAACTGGCTGAAACAAAAAACGATCGATATAAACGACTTTAATACTATATTTTTTTTCATGCAAATAATCTGAGCAATTGATGTGCCATGCGGGTCCGACGGCTCAAGCCTTGCGACTGCAAGCAGTTCGGGAAAAACCTCAAGCGAGACACCTCCTGAGGCACGAGTCATGGTTCGTCCTGCGATTTGAAGGTCGTCGTCTTACCATCGGATGGCATGGCCTTCTCGAAGATCCAAGAGTCGTAGCTTTTACCTTCCCAATGGGTTTCACCAACAACCACATAACCGCGTCTTCGATACCATTGGACGAGATGTGTGGCTGGCTTTGCAGTATCCAGCTGAACTCCATCAAAACCTTCAACCTCTGCTAGGCGCTCGCACCAATCCATTAGCCAGGATCCGAGCCCTGAGCGTTTGCGCCCCGGGCAGATCGCCAATTGACTTACATATCCCGTGCGGCGATTCGTGAAGTAATTCTGCGCGGAGAACAAAACCGTTCCAATGATTTCTGAATTATGCAGCAGAACGAACGCCCGTCCCTTGCAGATTCGCTCCTTAGTAGTTTTCTCGTCTTGGTAGGTGGCCGTATAGTTGAGGCCCACGTCCCCTAGCTCCTGATAGGCTATGTTGACAAGCGCTCTGATGGCCGGAATATCGCTGTCGATTGTAGGACGAATGAGCAGAGCCAACTCTCGATGGTGAAAAAACTTCGGCTCCGTGAAAAAGGCATCGATATACCTCCGACTCATCGCCGGGGAGTCTGAAGCCTTATGCGCAGCTGACTTTGGATATACCGAATCGTTCCCCAGTTGGATCCCCTCAATTTATAGAAAACTTCCGTGCCAACCGTAATAGCCATTTCCTTAAGGGAAATCAACAAATTGAACTCCAACGGTCCGCAGAGGTCCGCGGGATGGGCTCTGCGGAACTGAGCCGTCGCTTGTTGGTGTCTAAGAGAATGATTGCGAAAGACGGAGGTGCGGTGATAACTCCGGCTCCTCCCCGTGGCGCCACAAGACAGAGTTTTTAGTCGGCAGTACACCCTTTAAATGTAAGATTGAAGCTTTGTGGTGGCTCGCCAGCGAAGGTCAAATCAATATCATATATTACAGACGAGCGCTCTTTTCCACCTAACTGCCCATTTGAGAGAACAATCTGTCTAACCCGCAAACCCACAGCAATATAACCGAAAATTTTGTCGGAGAGTTTAGTCGATGACCCATCGGCCCGAAAACACTTAGAATTGCTTAGAATCACCGCAGCGTCACCTTGGGATGTTATTATTCGCTTATTTGGTTCGGCATTTGCCACCATGCCGAGTACAACCATTCCAGAAACAATAAACAAAAACAGCTTATTCATTCGCACTCCCCTCCAAAGTCCATCGACCAATTGCACTTTCTTCTAAAATCGTCCAAATATTTAACAGACTTTCTCCTCTTAGAATCAAACCAGGCCTCTTACCCTTACAATCAGCAACGTAACTGGTCAGCAGCTACGTGATGAAGGCGGGAAGTTTGCCTTCAAAGAGATGCGTCAACGCTTCAGTTCCCCCAATGTCAGGATAGTTGTCGTACCGAAATTAAAGTTCCCCTGGGGGCTACGTAGAAAGTTGACAAATGATAAAGCAACAGTATTCGGAAGAGTTTAAGAAATCGTCAGTTGAGAAGTTTTTGATCCGTGGGTCCCGCCCGGTCGCGGCAATCGTTGAGGAGATTGGAGTTCCGTACAGCACCTTGTATCAATGGAAGAAGGACCTTGCTAAGGTCGGCGGCATGAAAAAACAATCCCGTCCCTCAGATCGAAGTTCAGCCGAGAAATTGAAAGTTATAAACGAGTACGAAGCCGCACCAGCCGAGCAGCGCGGTGAGATACTACGTCGTTTAGGAGTGCACCGCGAGCATGTTGAGGCGTGGGCCGAGCAAGTGCATTCAGCTTTGCGTGTTGGCGCCATTGGCAAACACGTGGCGCGCTCTGAGCGGGCCGAGGATCGACGTATGATCAAGGAGCTTCAGAGGGACGTGCACCGGAAGGATCGTGCGTTGGCGGAGACGACAGCGCTGCTCGTTCTCAAAAAAAAAGCCGACTTGATCTGGGGAATCGAGGAGACCGAGTGAGCGCCGCAGAACGGCTGGAGTGCCTTACGTTGGTTCGAGAGGCTGTCGTCAGTGGTGCGCGTAAGGTTTTGGCGTGTGAGCTCATTGGCGTTGATGTAAAAACAGTGGTCCGTTGGGAGACGAAACCTGAAGATGGCCGCAAAGGGCCTCTCAGAAAACCGGCCAATGCCTTCACGGCTGAGGAGCGGGCGAAGGTGCTAGAAGTCGCCAACAGTGCGCCTTACGCTAATTTGCCGCCGGGCCAAATTGTTCCAACGCTTGCGGACCTTGGGATTTACATTGGCAGCGAGAGTACATTTTATCGGATATTCAAGTCAGAGAATTTACTTATGCATCGCTCAAAATCCCAACCCAGAAAGCACGTAAAACCAGAGGCCCTTATGGCGACGGCTCCAAATCAACTTTGGAGCTGGGACATCACCTACTTGCGAGCTAACATCCGCGGCATGTTCTACTATCTTTAGTTACCTATGGATATCTTCTCGCGCCTAATTGTCCATTGGGAAATCCACGATAGCGAATCAGCCGAACTTGCGTCGGAGATGATCACGAGGGCTTGCGAAAAACAAGGCATTGTTCGCGGTCAAATCAAGTTGCACGCGGACAACGGTGGCTCTATGAAGGGCGCGACAATGCTGTCTACACTGCACTGGCTCGGCATAGTGCCGTCCTTCAGTCGCCCGAGTGTATCTGATGACAACCCCTTCTCTGAGGCTTTGTTCAAGACGCTGAAGTACTGCCCTGCATATCCAGAAAGTGGTCGTTTTGAGAGTATCGAAGCTGCCCGGCTTTGGGTTGAAAAATTTGTGTTCTGGTACAACTTCGTGCACCTACATAGTGGCATCAACTGGGTCACGCCAGCCTCGCGCCATGCGGGGATCGACCAAGCGATCCTGGATCAGCGAAAGGTTGTATACGAAGCCGCGCGCAAGCAAAATCCGGCGCGCTGGTCAAAGCAGACTCGTGATTGGTCTTGTCCTTACATTGTTGAATTAAATCCAGGAAGGAGTTCGAAGATAAATACAAATACACTTAGTCAGATAGCATCATGAAATTATGTGCGACAACTTCCTTGAAATTTTCCGCTTGTGACCATTGATAAGGATATTGAATCAGCATTCAAGCTCTGAAATGGACAAAACGCCAGAGGTTTTATCTTTAGTGCGAGAAAAGCTAGAAACATTGGCCGAGAAAAAGAAAAAATTAGTGAGCTACAAAGAATCTTTGTTGGCTAAAATTAATAAGAACAGTGATGCAAAGGAAGCAAGAGCAGTCATTGAAGATCGCGCACTG
>JANXMF010000053.1 GCA_025354795.1 Pseudobdellovibrionaceae bacterium | reverse complement strand
GCTAGTCGATTGCAAAAACTGTAAAAATCGCTTTCGCCAAGACACCGCGATCGTCAACGGCAGCGTTACGTGCCCCAATTGTGCGTCGACCGACGTGACTGAACCGCGCAATTTCAATCTCATGTTTCAAACCCATATGGGTCCGGTGGCAGATGAGGGCGCGATTGTTTATCTCAGACCTGAAACCGCGCAAGGCATCTTCGTCAACTTCGACAATGTGGCGGTGAGCTTGCGCAAAAAAATCCCGTTCGGGATCGCGCAAATCGGTAAATCCTTTCGCAATGAAATCACGCCGGGAAATTTTATCTTTCGCACGCGCGAATTCGAACAGATGGAAATGCAGTTTTTCGTCAAACCCGGCACCGATATGGAGTGGTTTGAGAAGTGGAAATCCCAGCGCTGGGAGTACTATAAGACTTGCGGACTGCGCATGGATAAGCTGCGCTTCAAAGAACATGGACCGAAGGAACTCGCCCATTACGCCAAAGCGGCGTTTGATGTGCAATACGAATTTCCCTTCGGTTGGCAGGAGCTCGAGGGCATTCATAATCGTGGCGACTTTGATCTTAGCCAACATCAAAAGTTTTCCGGCAAGAAATTGGAATACTTCGATGAAGTCGCCAAAGAAAAATATATTCCCTACGTCATCGAGACCGCCGTGGGCTGCGACCGCCTGGCCCTGACGATTTTATGCGATGCTTATCGCGAAGAATCTGTGGGTAGCAGCGGCGAAGGTGAAGGCGACACCCGCGTGGTGATGGGCTTTAATCCGGCCTTCGCGCCGATTCAGGCCGCGGTCTTGCCGCTCTCCAAAAAACCGCCACTACAAGAGCTCGGGATGAAAATTCGCGACGGCCTTGCTAAAGCCGACATGGACGCCGACTATGACGAGTCCGCCAGCATCGGCAAGCGATATCGCCGCCAAGATGAAATCGGCACTCCGCTTTGCATCACCGTTGATTTCGAGAGTCTCGAGGATCACAAGGTGACCGTGCGCCACCGCGACAAGATGACGCAAGACCGGGTGGCTATTGATCAGATTGAGACTTTTGTAAAAGACAAGCTCGCCAACTTCTAACGAGGACGCATGAAAGAAATTATTCCCACTGCTGGAACGCCAAAAGATGTTTATTTTTTCTCCGCCGGCCTGACCGAAGGCAACGCCACCATGAAGGACGTGCTCGGCGGAAAAGGCGCCAACCTTGCGGAGATGACGGGGATGGGCTTGCCAGTCCCTCCCGGGTTTACGATTTCCACCGCGGTCTGCCAGACCTTTTACGACAACGGAGAAAAGCTGCCCGAGTCGCTGAAGACGACGGTCCTACAGGCTCTCGCTAAAGTTGAAAACCTTCTCGCTAAGAAATTCGGCAGTCCCACCAATCCATTGCTAGTCAGTGTGCGCTCGGGCGCGCGCGCCAGCATGCCCGGAATGATGGACACGATTTTGAATCTGGGCCTGAACGAAAAGACGGTCGAAGGTCTAGCGCAGCAATCGCACAACCCGCGTTTTGCGTGGGATTCCTATCGCCGCTTCGTGACCATGTATTCCAACGTGGTGATGGGTATGAACACCTCGCTCCTCGAGGTCGTGCTTGAAGATCTCAAAGAAAGCAAACGCTACAAACTCGACACCGACCTCAGTGCTGAGGATCTTAGAGTCCTCGTGAGCAAATATAAAATGCAGATTCTCGAAAGTACAGGCAAGAGCTTTCCAAATGACCCGCTCGATCAGCTGTGGGGCGCGATCTCGGCGGTGTTTAAAAGTTGGAATTCGCCGCGCGCTCTGACTTACCGCGGACTGCAAGGTTACCCGAGCCATTGGGGAACCGCGGTCAACGTCCAGTCCATGGTATTTGGCAATATGGGTGACGACTGCGCCACTGGCGTGGCCTTCACCCGCAATCCGTCGACTGGCGAAAAATTGTTCTTCGGCGAATTTTTGATTAACGCCCAAGGTGAAGACGTGGTGGCGGGAATTCGTACACCCCATCCGTTAAGCCGAGTGGCTGCACAAGATTCGGGTTCGAAGTCGCTCGAAGAATTGCTGCCAAGTGCTTATAAAGACTTGGTTGCGGTCTATCAAAAACTCGAACTCCATTATCGCGATATGCAAGATATCGAATTCACCATTGAGCGTGGAAAGTTATGGATGCTGCAAACTCGTAACGGCAAACGCACAGCCAAGGCAGCGTTAAGAATCGCCTGCGAGATGATCGACGAAAAGCTAATCACCGCCGACGAAGCGCTGATGCGGATCAGTGCGCATAGTCTGGATCAATTACTCCATCCCACGCTCGACAGCGAAGCCAAGAAAACTTTGTTGGCCAAGGGCCTTCCCGCAAGTCCGGGAGGAGCGACGGGAGAGATCGTTTTTTCCAGCCAAGAAGCGGTAGCGTGGGCCGAAAAAGGTAAAAAAGTGATCCTAGTGCGGGTTGAAACCAGCCCCGAAGACATTGAGGGCATGGTGAAAGCTCAAGGTGTGCTCACGACTCGGGGCGGGATGACTTCCCATGCGGCCGTCGTGGCGCGCGGAATGGGCAAAAGTTGCGTTGCGGGCTGCGGTGAAATGGATGTGGATTATCGCAAAGGTGAAATGCGCGTAAAGGGCTATGTGCTTAAGCAGGGTGATCAGATCACCCTCGATGGATCGACTGGCGAAGTGTTTTTGGGCGAAGTCAAAACCGTCGAACCCTCCCTCGACGATTACTTTAAGCGCGTGATGCAAATGGCGGATAACAAACGCACTCTTGGGGTGCGCGCCAACGCCGACACTCCCCACGACGCCGAAGTCGCGCGCAAATATGGCGCGGAAGGAATCGGCCTTTGCCGAACGGAACACATGTTCTTTGGGCCCGACCGCATCGATGTGGTTCGGCAAATGATTCTTGCCGAAACGCGCGAAGAGCGGATCGAAGCGCTCGATCGCTTGCTCCCCATGCAGCGCAGTGATTTCATCGGTCTTTTCAAGGTGATGAAAGATCTTCCTGTAACCATTCGTTTACTCGATCCGCCGCTGCATGAATTCCTACCCCACAGCGATGACGAGACTCAGGAGCTCGCCACCAGGCTGCAAGTTTCGGTTGAGCGCTTGCGCCTAAAGGTCCGTAATCTCCACGAATTCAATCCCATGCTGGGGCATCGCGGCTGCCGCTTGGCCATCACTTATCCTGAAATTTATCAGATGCAGGCGCGCGCCATCGCCGAAGCCGCATGCGAACTGATCGCGCAAGGTCAAACTTTGGTGCCGGAAATTATGGTGCCGCTGGTGAACACCGATCTTGAATTGAAGCGCTTAGTGTTGCAGATCGAAGTCGAAGTGCGCAAAGTGCAAACTCAGCGCAAAATCAAATTCGATTTTCTGGTCGGCACCATGATCGAACTTCCGCGTGCCGCCCTGACTGCCGACAAAATTGCCGAGCAGGCGCGCTTTTTTAGTTTCGGAACCAATGATCTGACCCAGACCACTCTTGGAATTTCCCGCGATGACGCCGGCCGCTTTCTAGCCACTTATGTGAGCGAAGGCCTTTTTGAATCCGATCCTTTTACGTCGATTGACCAAAAAGGTGTTGGCAAATTGGTTGAAATGGCGGTTCAATTGGGACTAAAGACGCGTCCAGACATGAAAATGGGTGTGTGTGGCGAACATGGGGGAGATCCCGCGAGTATCCAGTTCTTTCACCGGGTTGGAATACATTACGTCAGTTGTTCGCCATACCGAGTGCCCATTGCCCGTCTGGCCGCGGCACAAGCGCAAATCGCTCACGCCAAAAGCGGGGCGGGTAGCAAAAGGTAGTGGGCCACTCCTAACGGCGGGACTGAAAATTGCGGATTAAGAAATTAGAACTCATCGGCTTTAAGTCGTTCAAAGATCGCACGGTCATTCATTTCGACCACGGAATCACAGGCATCGTCGGCCCCAACGGTTGCGGCAAGTCCAACATCGTCGATGCGCTGCAATGGGTGATGGGCGAGATGTCGGCCAAGCACCTGCGTGGCGCCAATATGTCGGACGTGATTTTTGCCGGCGCCGACAATTTTGCGCCGATGGGCATGGCGGAAGTATCGCTAACGCTGGAAAATGACGGCGGCCCGTTTCCGGTCAAGTATTTGAAATTCTCCGAAATCATGGTCACCCGCCGACTGCATCGCGATGGCGAGTCGGAATATCTGGTGAACAAAGAGTCAGCCCGCCTGCGCGACATCCAAGAGATATTTATGGACACCGGAGCCGGCTCCAAAGGTTTTTCAATCATCGAGCAAGGTGCGATCGGCAAGATTATCACCGCTAAGCCCGAGGATCGCCGCACGCTGATCGAAGAGGCCGCGGGCATCACCAAGTTTAAAGTGCGCAAACGCGAGTCGCAGCGCAAACTGATTTCCACCGAACAAAATCTGCTGCGTTTACAAGATATTTTGGGCGAACAAAAACGCCAACTCGAGAGTCTGCAGCGCCAGGCCCAGCGCGCCGAACGCTATCGCAATTTGAAAACGGAGCTGCAAGACAAGGAAATCTTGGTTTCGGCCAAGAGCTACCTGTCCTTACATATAGAGAACGCGGCGCTCAACACCGAAGTCGAAGCGGCGCGTGAACAAGACGCCGGTTGGAGCGCCAAAGTCGCGACGCTAGAAAGTGAACTCGCGACCAAGCGCTTGCTCTTGCTCGAAACCGAAAAAGCGGTGGAGTCCTTGCAACGCGAGCACCAAGCCGCGCAATCCGAAACCCAGAAGCTAGAATTCACCATCCGCGAACTCAATTTCGAAATCGAATCCGCACGCCGTAGTAAGGAGCTCACCGGTTCCATGCTGGAACAATCGCAAGCGCGCAAGATCGCTCTGCAAAATGAGTTGAAACAGATCGAGGATAACCTAGTCACGGCCACCGCCAAGGCACAAGAGATCACTGAGAAGTATCAAATCAAAGCCGCGGAATTGGCCAAGATCCAAGCCCGCATTTCCGAGCTCGATTTTCAGTTGACCGCGCAGCGCCGCGAAATGTTCGCCATCGCACAATCCGAAACCCATCTCGATGCGCGCTTTCAAACCATGACTGAAAAATCCGCTGAACTCGAAGAGCGCCTCAACGTGGTTCGCGAAGTGGAATTGGAATTAAAGACGCAGTTGGTATCTTTAAGCGAACGTCGCGACACCACCGGCGTAAATCTCGAAAACGAGCGCGAAGCGCAACTCCTGGCGACTAAAGAAGTCGAAGAACTCAACTCCACGCAACAGGGTTTGCAGCGGTTGGTGGCGGAAAAAAACTCCGAGGTGGCCAGCTTTAAAGACAATCTCAACACCGTATCGGGCCGCTTGAAAGGTCTCGAAGACTTGCAAGCGGGATTTGAAGGTTTCACCGAAGGTGTGAAACAAGTGATGATGTGGCAGCGTGAAAAAGACGCCGCCGACGTGATGCGCCCAGTGGCCGAAATCGTCGAGGTGCCAGAGCGATATGAATTGGCCATGGAGGCCGCGCTCGGCAGCCGCTTGCAACTCCTGGTTTCCGAGTCGGGCTCTAAGGCCTTGAACGCCGTTGATTTTTTAAAGACAAGCAACAAGGGCAGGTCGAGTTTTGTGGCTAGTGATTGGCAGAGTTCACCGGCGGCGAGCTCCGCGGTCGCGGGCGAAATCCGCTTGTTGCCGGGCGTCGACACGGTATTGAGCGAATTCGTGCAAATTCCTGAGCATAAGAAAGAGCTGATTGAACCATTTTTCTCAAGTGTGGTCGTGGTCAAATCCATTTCCACAGCACTCGACCTGCGCCCGCGCTTTAGCGGCCATACGTTCGTCACTCTAGACGGCGACTGTTTGAGTGCCGATGGAGTTTTGACCGGCGGAACCGTCGAAAGTGCCGACTCTGGATTATTAAAACGCCGTCGCGAGATCAAAGAATTGGCTCAGCGCCAGGACGAGTGGTCTGGCAAATTGGCGTTGGCAAAATTGGCGCTAGAAAAACTCGAGGCCGAATTGGCTTCGGTGGTCGAGCGAATGAACGGCGCCCGCCAACGCGGTCTTGAAAAAGACGTTTTGGTGGCCGAGCTTAAAAAAGACTTAGACCGTGCCGAAAATGAGGTGCAAAACTCCAACGTCGCAGTCCATCGGCAAGCGAGCGAAGTGAACCGCGAAGAAGCGACCCTCAACAAAGTGCGTGGTGAGGTCGAAGACGTGGGCGAGCGCCTCGCCGAAATGCGCGAAAAGCGCATGACCCTGGAAGAATCCGTGGCGTCATGCGAGAACGAGTACCAAAGTTCGCGCGTGGGTGTCGATGAGCTGCAACGCCATGTCACTGACTTACAAATTGCGAGTTCGAGCGGCCATAAGGACGTCGAGTCGCTGCGCCAGCGCTTTGAGCTGCTCAATCGTTCTCTAAATGAAATCCAAGACCAAGTTCATCAAATGTCCAATGAATCCGATCGCAGCATGGAGACCTTGAACGTCAATCAAGTGCTGGTCGAGCAGCGCAAACTCGATCTCGAACAAATGATCACCAAAGCCACGGCCCTAAGCGCCCAGTTGGGCACCGCCCGCGATAAATTTGAAATCGCCCAAGCCGAGGCCCGCACGCAAGAAACCGCGCTTAGCGAAATTCATCATAGTTATTATCAGTTGCAAACGCGCATGAACGAGGCTTCGTTGCGGCTCGAACAGGTGCGGATGAAGGAACAGTACCTCGTCGATCAGATCAACGAGCGCTACATGGTCAACTTGCGCGACACGGCTTCTTCGTTCGCGGATGTCCAGTTAGATCTTCCGGCCACTGAAATCTTGGTTGCTGATTTAAAATCCAAGTTGAGCAAGATTGGCGAAGTGAATCTGTCTTCGATTGAAGAGTACGAAGACCTGCACCAGCGGCATTCGTTTTTGGATCAGCAGTACAAGGACCTTATCGAAGCCAAAGAGCAGCTCAAAAAAGTCATCGACCGCATCAATCGCATTTGCTCAAGGCGTTTCAAAGACACCTTTGAGCAGGTCAATGAACGTTTTACCAAAGTTTTCCCCGTTCTGTTCGGGGGTGGTGAGGCGCGTTTAATTTTGGTCGAAGATGCCGAGAATGGCGAAATGGGTATCGACATTGTTTCGCGCCCTCCCGGCAAAAAAATGCAGAACGTCAGTTTGCTGTCGGGTGGTGAAAAGGCTTTGACGGCGGTGTCGTTGATTTTCTCGATTTTTCTGGTGAAGCCATCGCCATTTTGTTTACTCGATGAGGTCGATGCTCCACTGGACGATGCCAATGTGTTCCGTTTCAACGATCTCGTGAAAGAAATGGCGAAGCGTTCGCAGATTATTATTGTGACTCACAATAAGCACACCATGAAGGTCAACGATACGCTTTATGGCGTGACGATGGAGAATAAGGGTGTGTCCAAGATGGTCTCGGTAAATATCGAGCAGGCGGAGCGGGTAGTGACGGCATAAATGTTGTGGAGCACGCACGGCTAACGGACAGCTCTGCTATTGCCGCAGTCCCCATGAGTTTCTGCGGCAGAGCACTGAGGCGGTATTAGGCTCGTCAAAAGAATCCCCGGTCTGGTATTGCCTGCGCTACAGCTTCCACAGCGAAACCTTTGAATCTCTCGCGAGTCCGACTTTCTCCGAAAGCGTCCGGCCCGGACCATATGTGTCCGGAGGGCCGGAGGACTTACCAATAAGAACAATGGGGGCAATTTGGAAGCATGGATTAAGTAAAAAAGCAAAATCCCTGCCTTAAACTATCATTTCATCCCTGAGCCATACTCAATGAGCAACACGGAAAGGGGCCAGTTGCTACTGTTTCGGTCTCAGCGACTGCGCACTCAACCAGCTCGCGGCGTTACGCGAAAACTTAAGGTCATCATGATCACCCAAATGGATCAGCGCATCGACCATTCGATCCACCGCTTGGTGCACCTCTTGATTATTCTCATACAGTCGGCTCTTCATAACTCTATCCAAGCAGGCAACCTTTTCATCTAACCTCTCGAGACCGTCGACGGGGATGCCTTCGCATGTCGTGCAAAAAACCGTGTGCGAATTCACACCAGGCTTGGTGGCCAAGTCTGCCACGGCAATGCCTCTTGCGAAATGAGTCGCGCTGTCCGTGCCACAAACAGGGGCTCGGCATTGATTGTAAGTGACCTCTTTCATGCACAGCGTGGCTTCTTGTTTTTCACATTTAGAGTTTCGCACGATGGGTTCGCGTACAGCGTACACACAAGTGATCTCGTAGTGTCCCTTTATGCAACCATCGCCTAATGGTTGTCTGATGTCACAGATATTGCGATCGCTAGATTTGCCATGGGACAGTTCAATCTCGGACTCAGGAGCTACCAAGCTTGCGACCGAGCCTATATGCTCCGGACAGATCTGGGCTTCGTTGCAGCCGCTCTTACAGCTTATGGGGGGCAATGCCACAGTTCTCGCGGGCGCGAATTCGCCTGTAGCTACCGTGCAGGGCTGCTCAACCGTGCGAGTGGGGCAAGATGGAGCAGTCATCGGCGTTTCTCGGGATAAGGTACAATCTGTTGAGGCAAGTAGGCTTGGCGAAGCCTCGGCCGCGATGCGCTCGTAAGGAGGGCGGCACAGCGAATGCTCCTGATATTGAACCGGCCCTGAGCATTTTCCGGTCTGGGATTCTTCGCTTGCCCATTGGGCGATCTTCTTAATGTCCTCGAGCGATTTGGCTTCTCCGACCGCGAAAACACTCAATGAAAAGGCTAGAGCAGCACATGTACTGAAATAGTTTACTATTGTTCTCATATTTACATCCCTTCGGTTAGCCTGGGAATAGCAAAGGACATGCCGGTGTGGCAAATGCTCCCGCAAGAACTGGTACGTGAACTAATTATAATGGTACGGGAATTGGACGTTGGAATGGCAAACTCTCCCCTTACCGCGTGCCACTAGGCGGGGATTTTTTGCAATCCGCGGATGCTCTCGAGTGTCACGTCGTCGATTGGCACCGCAAAGTCCACCGACCCGCGATACTGTTTTTCATCCGGGCGCTTCGGATCAAGCACAGGTGAATCAAAGGATACGATGGTGCCGTGCAATGTTGGTCCGCCGGTGATGGCGATTTCTATTTCATCTTCGAAGCCGCCAATAATTGCGGCTGCGGTTAGGCCGGCGCCAAGACTTGAAATGTCGACCATAGAACAGGCGTGGGAACTTTTGGTTTTCAAATTCGTCACCCGGCAATCGATAGCCTTCACATGGGAACGCTCGACAATTCGTTGCGTTCTTGGCTTCGAAAAAAGGTTTTTAAGAAATCCGAACATGAGACCTCCTTCGACATTATGGCCCTGGCCTTTGCTAAAACTCAACTAGACCAAGGTGATGAAATGGGCTAACTACTTTGCCATCAAGGAGAAACCAAACATGATTCACTTACTCATTTGTTCCGTTCTCTCACTTCTTGTTCATGCTGCCGCCGATCGCGTGACCGCGACCAAAGCCTTCGCGCAAGTTTCTGCGGGCAAAGCCGTGGTTGTGGATGTGCGGGAGCCGATTGAGTTGAAGGATGGCAAAGTGGTGAACGCGGTCGAGCTTCCCACCTCTGCGCTCGGAACTTCGCAATGGGAAGCCATGCTCAAAAATATTCCCAAAGACAAAGAGGTCTACACCTATTGCGCCAAGGGCGGGCGGGCCGACAAAGTGGCCGCGGCGTTAAGAGCCAAGGGCTATAAGGCTTACGGCAGTGGCGGGTTTAAGGAATGGGTCCAAGCCGGCGCGAAAACTGAAACTTCGGGACCTTAAAGCAAACGCTGAATCACATTGGCCACATGGGCCATGCCCGGTTCCACGTGGCGCGCAAAATCCTTGGCGCCATCGCGATCGGCGCTGTCTGTGATCGCACGAATTTCCAAGAACGGCACGCCTTGAAGCTGACACGCGCGCGCGCCACCGGCACCTTCCCACGCCACGGCTAAGGCTCCGGTTTGCATGCGAAGCTCTTCTGCGCGCTCAGGATCCACGATGTCTTCGTCGCCGCTTGCGATCAGGCCGAAGTGTGTGGTGAAGCTAGCCTCCAGCGGACCAAGTTTGCCAACCGCACCCGGAAAACTCGGCAGTGGGCGCACGCCAAAACGCAACTTGAAATCATGTTCGACCGTCGCGGTCGCCACCACCACATCCAGCAAACGCAGCGAAGGGTCTAGCGCACCAGCCGCGCCCGCGCAAATCACCAGTTCCGGTCGGTGCTTTTGCACCATAAGCTGAGTGCCGAGCGCAAACTGCACTTTGCCATGACCGGCGACCTCGATGATTAAATCGGGAAGCACCTTTTCAAGAGCCGCGCGTTCAATCGCCAGCGGAGTTAAAATCAAAATCATAGCTGCATTTAGCAAAAGATGGCGCGCGAATTCAACTGATCTCGGCTTGACCCAAACCCTGCGACTCATTACATCATGGTAATGGACACTCAGTTAATGATTCTGATAATGGGCGTGGCGTTTGTGTTGGGCCTGGTGCTTTCGGCCTTCTACTATTTTTTCCGCTACGCTCTCAAAACCGAAGACGAACTCAAAATTAGCACTGCCGAAACGCCGGTGGAACTTCCGTTCGCGCCGCCCTCGCTGAGCGCCACTCTCCGCGGAACGCGCGAGAGCTTTTGGGGCAAAATTCAAAAGAGTTTGCGTGGCGGTGAGTTGAGCGCCGATCGGCTCGAAGCAATCGAAGAGATTCTCTACACCAGCGATTTAGGTCCGACCACCGTGCAGCGGCTGCTACAAAATGTCGAGACCCAGCTCTCGTGCCAGGACAAGAATTCGCTTGAGGCGCTTAAAAATTCACTGCAAACGGAAGTGACGACGATTTTGCAAACCGTGCCCAAGATGGGGACTTCGCCGTTCAGTGATTGGCCGACGCGGACTAAACCACAGGTCTGGATGATCGTGGGCGTGAACGGCGCGGGTAAGACCACCACTATCGGCAAGCTTGCCCACCTGGCGGTCGGGCAGGGCGCGCGCGTGCTCGTCGCGGCTGGCGATACTTTTCGAGCCGCGGCTCAGGCTCAACTCAAAGTCTGGACCGAGCGGGCTCAGGTTGAAATTTTTGCGCCTCCCGGAGTCACTGATCCGGGCGCGCTGGCGTTTGACGCCGTACAAATGGCCAAGGCGCGCGGCTATGATTTGGTTTTGATCGACACCGCCGGCCGCTTGCACACCCAGACTAATTTGATGGAGGAACTTAAAAAGGTAAAACGCGTCATTCAAAAACTGGATCCCGATGCTCCGCACGAAACTTTGATCGTGCTCGATGCCAACTCAGGACAAAACGCGCTGGTGCAAGCACAGAAGTTTCACGAAACGCTTAAACTCTCGGGCGCCATTTTTAGTAAAATGGACGGCACCGCCAAAGGTGGAGTGGTCCTTGGTTTAGCTTCGCAACTTGAAATTCCCACCGTCTTTCTCGGAGTCGGTGAAGGCCTGACCGCCCTTACCGGCTTCGATCCAAAAGAATTTGCGCACGCCTTATTCGAGGCTTAGAGCCCGTCTAAGAAGTATTTCTTAGACGGGCTCTAGTCCCGGACTGGCCTTGCGCTCGCCAACAAACGGCGTTGCAATTGACGAATGCCTCTATTGCATTCAGCTATTGTTCTGACTTTAGGCGGGGTCGCGATTTTTTTGCTCGGGATGAACACCGCCAGCGAAAATCTGCAAAAAATAGCCGCCGATCGTATCCGTGATATAGTGACTACGCTAACCCGCAAACCGATCCTGGGCGTGGTTCTCGGCATTGGTCTCACCATGATTTTACAAAGTTCAGGCGCGGTGACGACGCTCATGGTGGGCCTGGGTTCGGCGGGAGTGATCACGCTGGCGCGGGTGATGAGCGTGATCCTCGGCGCGGCCATCGGCTCGACCTTGACGGTTCAAGTCTTAAGCTTCAATGTGGCGCAATTCGGTCTGCCGGTGTTCGCCTTAAGCTTTTTTGTTTACTTTCTTGCCAAACGCCGCATTATTAAAAACTGCGCGGCCGCGGTGATGGGCTTTGGCCTGCTATTTTTCGGCCTGGAACTGATACGCCTGGGCACGGAAGACCTACGCAATTTTGAGATCTTTCAGATTTTTATTAAGACCCTGAGTGAAAATCCGTTTTACGCGATTCTGCTCACCGCTTTTTTTACCGGTGTGACTTGCTCGAGCGCGGTCACGATCTCTCTCGGAATGACCCTGACCGCGCACAATATGATCTCACTCGAAGATTGCGTGTACTGGATTTACGGCGCCAATATCGGCACCACCGCCACGGCCCTGATCGCGGCGAGCGGGGGCAATTACATCGGCCGCCAGGTGGGTTGGGCACACGCCTTTTACAAAATCGCGACGGTGATTTTGTTTCTGCCGTTCACCCATTTGATGGTGTCCTATTTGCAATCTGGGGACATCACTCACGACGTGGCCAATATCAACACGTTCTACAATGTGCTCGCGGCGATGATTTTCTTTCCGTTTGCCAAAAAAGGTGCGGAGTTGGTCGAAAAAGTTTTTCCGCCCAATAAGGAAGAGATGCAGTACTCCGTCAAATATCTTAAGAAAAAGGATTGGGAGTCCCCCTCGGTCAGCGTGGCCCATGCCGAGCGTGAGGCCTTAAGAATGACCGACGTGGTCATTTCCATGATCGAGGATTCGCTCAAAATGTTTCGCCGCGAAGACTATGACCTCGTTGAAGAGATGCGCCGCCGCGACGACCGCGCCGATCTGCTCGCGCGCGAACTCAATTTGTTTTTGGCACAACAACTCGATCAGGCGCCCGAGGGTCTCCGCAAACAAATGCTGCGGCTGATGTACTTTGTCACCGATATGGAAGCTGCGGCCGATGTGGTCGACAATCAACTTATTGAACTCGCGCAAAAAAAGCACCATATGAAGGTCAATTTTTCCGAGGAAGGTTGGAAGGATCTCGAAGAGATCGCCTCCGCCGTCTTACAAATTTCGCACATGTCGATCGCCTGCTTTCAGACCCAAGACAAAGAGTTGGCCGCAAAAGTTATTTTTCACAAACGCAACGTGCGCCGCCTCGAACAAAAGATGCGCGAATCGCATATTTCGCGCCTGGTCAAAGGAACGCCCGAGTCGATTATCACCTCGAGCATTCATCTTGATGTGCTCGGAGAATATCGCCGGATCGTGGGATTGGTGTCGAATCACGTCTATTCTTTGATGAAAGAGACCGACCGCTATGGCTTGCTCCCTCGGCGCGAATAAAACTCGGCTATTTAACGCGTAATGTTGATAAACATGCTACCCATTGTGTCCGCACCACAATATTATCGAAAACGAGTTAATGTGAAGATTCCCGGAAACGGTGAATCTGAGATGATGATGATTTGACTGTTTTAATATTGCCAATATGGGGACTCATGTATGCAACCCGATAAGAACACAACTAGTGCGACTTACGAGGTGCAGGTGGCGGGAATGCCGCTGCGTTTAAAGTCCTCTCACGACGAAACTACAGTTCAAGAACTTATAGATCTAGTCGATGGCAAAATCAAAGAGGCCTTGTCGGGCAACTCGAGTGTCTCGTTTCAAAAAGCTTTGCTTCTAGCATCTCTCCATGTAGCGGAAGACTTAGTCTTCCTGAAGCGCGCGGTTCGAAGTCGTCTGGACTCCCTTGAAACCAAAGCCAAAGGCATTCTCACAGAGTTGGATTCATCTCCTCTCGCACAACTCAGTCTTAGAGATCAGTAAGAACTCTAGACTTTAAAATTTTAGCTGCGGGAAGTTGTGATGATGGCTATTCCATCGGCACTGAACGATAAACGTTCGGTCCGAAAAAAATTCAAAACCTTGCGTGATGAACTCCAGAGGCGTGCCGTTGCTCATGTTGCGTTGCGGGTGAACCTGGTGCGTTTCTTGCTAGATTATCAAGACGCGCAAATCTGTCTCTACCGTGCTCAACCGGCGGAAGTCGATTGCGCACTCGAGCCCATTGAGAATTTTTTCTATCCGCGTATGAGCGAGGATGCGCTCGAATTTTATAGGCCAAAGACTAGTGCGGCCTTCCAGGCCAAGCGCGATATTCTTGAGCCGATTCCCGAGCAATCGGTGCCGTGGGATTTTTCCCGACCCAGCGTGATCTGTTGCCCGGCCGTCGCTGTCGATAACGACGGCGTGCGCTTGGGCCAGGGTCGCGGTTTTTACGATCGATTTTTTGCGGAACATCCCGGCGCTTTGCGCATCGGCGTGGTGTTTCATGTCCAAGTTTCAGCAGACCCGCTCCCCGCAGAGAGTTGGGATCAACCGCTGGATTGGATCGTCACCGAGAAGATGATTCTGCGCACCCGTTCACCCCAAAGGAGTTCACAGTCATGGACATGAGTACTGCCATCATTAGTTTAATCGCCGGGCTTTGCGTGGGGGCCTTTGGCCTGTACGCGATTCTCAAGCTGACGGGACAAAAAACTCTGCTTTCGGCGGAAAAGGAATCCGAAAAAATCATTCAACGTGCCAAGGGTCAAATGACCAAGATCGAAAAGGACGCCGCCCAACGCGCCAAAGATTTCGAAGGCCGCGCGCGCAAGAACGTTGAAGTCGAAATGAAAAAGGAAAAACAAAAGATCCAAAACATCGAGCACCAGCTCAAAGAGCGCGAAGGCAAACTCGAGCGCGAAATCAAACGCCGCGAAGAACAGCTGACCCAAAAAGGCCGCGACATCGATGAAGCCGAAGCCCGCCTCCAGGTGAGCGAAAAGCGCTTGGAGGAAATGGACCAAAAAGCCCAAGCGCAAGTGAATGAGCTTGAAATGAAACTGCAGAGCGTCGCCAATATGACGCCCGAGCAGGCTAAACAAGAATTGTTAAGCGCACTGACGGACGACGCGCAAAAGGAAATGGCCGCGCGCATTGCACAAATCGAAGAGGAGACCAACGCCGAGTCGAGCAAACGTGCCCGCCGCATTTTGGCCACCGCGGTCGCGCGCTATGCCTCCGAGGTCGCCACCGAGCGCACCGTGAGCTCCATTCCGCTGACCGGTGAGGAGATGAAGGGCAAGATTATCGGCCGCGAAGGTCGCAATATCCGCGCACTCGAAGCCGCCTGCGGTGTGGATCTGATCATCGACGAAACGCCCGAGACCGTGATTATCTCGAGCTTCGATCCGGTGCGCCGTGAAATCGCGCGCAAGTCTTTAGAACGGTTAATGGAAGACGGCCGCGTGCATCCTGCCCGCATCGAAGAGGTTGTGGAAAAGGTTAAATCGGAATTATTTACCTCGATGCGCGAGGAGGGCGAAAAAGTTTGCTTTGAACTCGGCGTACATAACGTAAGCCCAGCCATCGTAAAAGTCCTCGGCGGGTTGAAGTATCGCCAGGGCGAAGGCCAAAATCTTTTAGCGTTTAGTCAAGAACTGGCGGCGCTCGCGGGTTTAACTGCCGAAGAGCTTGGTGCCGATGAAAAATCCGCACGGCGGGCCGGCTTACTTCATGCCATCGGACGCGGCCTGGATCACACTTTCGAAGGCAGCTACGCCAAAGCCGGCGCTGAATTTTGCAAGAAAAACGGCGAGCGCGACGACATCGTGCATGCCATCCGCGCGCACAATGACGAAGTGAAGCCCGAATCCACGCTCGCGCACATCGTCCAGTCCGCTTACAATTTGACCCGTTCAAGACCAGGCGCCCGTCGCGCCAATCTCGACACCTTTATCAAGCGCCTGAGCGATCTGGAATCCGTGGCGAACAGCTTCGACGGCGTCGCCCGCAGTTACGCAATACAGAGCGGCAAGGAGATCCGCGTGATCGTCGATAGCGGCCGCGTGACAGACGATCAGGCGAGCATGCTCAGCCGCGATATCGCGCGCAAGATTGAACGCGAGCTCAACTACACCGGACAGGTGCGAGTCGCGGTGGTGCGCGAAACCCGTATCGTCGAACACGCACGGTAGGCAGCAATGTTTTTAAGTCCTGAAGAGCAGCTCAAACAACTCAAACGCGGCATCGCCGAGCTCGTCTCTGAGGGCGAACTCCTGGCGAAGCTTAAGAAGGGGAAGCCGTTACGCATCAAAGCGGGCTTTGATCCGTCGCGGCCGGATTTGCATATCGGCCATACGGTCTTACTGAATAAACTCCGTCAGTTTCAACAGCTCGGTCATCATGTGATTTTTTTGATCGGCGATTTTACGGCTTTGATTGGCGATCCCTCGGGCCGCAACGAAGCGCGCCCGCCGTTGTCGGTCGAAGAGATTCAAAAAAATGCGGAGACCTATGCGCGCCAGGTTTACAAGGTCCTCGATAAGAGCAAAACCGAGGTGGCCTACAATAGCACTTGGATGAATAAGTTCTCGTCCGCTGATTTTATTCGGCTGGCAAGTCAGTACACCGTGGCTCGCATGATTGAGCGCGATGATTTTTCGAAGCGTTACACCGCTAAAATGCCGATTTACATTCATGAATTTTTATATTCGCTGGTGCAGGGTCACGACTCTGTCGCCTTACGCTCCGACGTTGAACTCGGGGGCACTGATCAAAAATTCAATCTGTTGGTTGGTCGTGAGTTACAAAAATCGGCGGCGCAAGATCCGCAATGTATTTTAACAGTGCCAATACTAGAAGGCCTCGACGGCGTCCAGAAGATGTCGAAGAGTCTCGACAATTATATTGCGGTCGAAGACACGCCACGCGACATGTTCGGCAAGACCATGCGTGTGTCCGACGACCTGATGTTGCGCTATTATGAGTTGTTGACCGATATTTCAGTGGATGAACTCACTGTCTTGAAAGCCGATCTGGCCAGCGGCAAAAAACATCCGCGCATGGTGAAAGTGGAATTGGCCCGCACGCTGGTGGAGCGCTTTTACGACGCCGACACCGCGGCAAAATCTGTCGCCGAATTCGACCGCATCTTTGTAGATAAAGGTCTGCCTGACGAAATTCCCGAAAGAACTCTGAGCGCACAGAGTGATTTGTGGATTTGTAAGCTTTTGGTGGATCTGACGCTGGCACCTTCCACTAGCGAAGCCCGGCGCTTGATCGAAGGCAAAGCCGTCGAGCGCGACGGCGAAAAAATCATTGATCCCAAACTGAAAGTCAGCCTTAAAGCCGGCGAGTCATTCGTGATCAAAGTCGGTAAGAAAAAATTTGCGCGCGTACAGGTGCAAGCATGAAGGTTAAATTCCAGCCGCAAAACCTCGAGTTCGAAATCAAGCCCGGCCAAACGGTGATGTCCGTGGGCCACGAAAACGGCATCGTTATCCGCTCGGCGTGCAATGGCATGCCCTCGTGCGCAGAATGCCGAATTCGCGTGGTCGACGGCGAATGGAATATCAATCCGCCGTCGCGCAAAGAGCTCAGCTTGATTGGTACGGGCTATTACATAGATCAGCGCCGGCTTTCATGCCAAGTGCTTTGCTTTGGCGATGTGACAGTCGACACTAGTGAGCAGCTGGAAAAGGCGACTGAGGGTCCGGTCACCAAAAAGTTCCTCACCAAGGTTCACAAGAGTTCCGCGCAAGAGAGCCACTCGCTCGGCGGGGTTTTGATTGAGCAAGATGGTGAGCTGCTTCAGGAAATTAAAAAAGATGTCTCGGAGAATCAGCGTCCGCTCGCCAGCAGCGCGAGTTTGGTTCCGCGTGAAGGCGGTCGTCCGCGCCAGCAGGGGAATAACACTGGCGGCGGTGCTGGTGGCGCTCAGGGGCGTTCGCGCGGTGGTCGTGGGCGTGGGCGGCGGTAGCAGGAGTATTGCAGGGAGCCGAGATAGGATTGAATCATGTCCTATGAATGGACGGTGTGGCTTACAGGATGATCAAGAGACCCGGCCCGCGCAAAACAAATCCTAAACCCCGAACGAACTCCCGCAACCGCAGGTCTTCGTCGCGTTGGGATTCGAAAAAATAAAACCCTTACCGTTCAAACCGCCCTCATAGTCGAGCTGCATGCCGAGCAAATAAAGTAAACTCTGGCCATCAACGACAACTTTTGCGCCATCGGTTTCAAACACCTTATCGCCTTCTTTAAGCTGCGAATCGAATTCCATTTTATACGAGAATCCGGAACAGCCCCCGCGCTTTACAAACACCCGTAAAAACGCATCTCCGGATGCACCGTCTTCGACCTTTAAAGCTTGAATTCTCTTTGCGGCAGTTTCTGAAACTTGAATCATGATTTAAATATAGCACAGGTTAAAGACGGAGCAAAGACCTAGAAATTCTGCGCTACGGTCGTCGAGCGATACAATTTTCCAAGCATTTTCAATAGCTTAGAGGTCACGGTTTGCACCTCTTCGGGGCTCGTGAAGCGTCCGAGCCCCAAGCGAATGGTGGCCCGGGCCAACGTATCGGATAGGCCTATGGCCTTGAGCACGTGACTCGGTTTGGGATTGCTCGAATTGCAAGCCGAGCCGGAGCTATAGGCCACGCCCGAAAAGTCGAGCGCCAGTTCGTCGGGAACCAATTCGGGAATCGATAAACTAATGTTATTACATAGACGCGATTTCTGCGGGCCATTCAGCTTGATCTGAGGAAAATGAGTTTGCACCGCGAGTAAAATTTGTTTCTGGAAGGTGCACATGCGGGTGCACTCCTCTGTCATTTCGCTCATCGCTAATGCGCAAGCTTCGCCCATGCCGACGATCCCCGGTACATTGAGTGTGCCCGGGCGGAGGCTGTGCTCCTGATCGCCACCAAATAAAATCGGTTTAAGCTCAAACTCGCGATTGATGGGACGCACGATCAAAACCCCAACGCCTTTGGGCGCGTAGATCTTGTGCCCCGAGAGGGAAATCATATCGATCGGCAGCGTTTTCAAATCAAAATTACATTTGCCCGCACTCTGCGCGCTGTCGCTGTGGAGAATTATCTTATGCGTGCGGCAAATATCAGCGATTTCGCGCATGGGTTGCAGTGTTCCGATTTCGTTGTTCGCCATCATGATCGAGCAAAGAACTGTGCGCGGCGTGATGGCGCGTTTGAGATCCTCCAAACGCACAAAACCCTGAGTATCGACATCGAGAACGGTCACCGTCGCATCCCATTCGGTTGCGGCTTCGCAAACTTCCAGCACCGCTTTGTGCTCAGTGACCTGCGTGATAAAATGCGGCTTCTCGCGCCGCAGCGCCCGCGCAACACCCAAGATTGCCAAATTATTGCTCTCGGTGGCGCCGGAAGTCCAAATCACCTGAGCCGGTGTGCAGCCCACAAACGCCGCGACTTGCTCCCGCGCCTTCTTGACCGCCGCTTGCGCTTGCCAACCGTAGGCGTGGCTGCTGCTTGAGGCATTCCCGAACTGCGCGTTCAAAAAAGGTTCCATCGCTTTCACCACGCGGGGGTCGACCGGCGTTGTGGCGTTGTGATCCATATAAATTGGTAGCATTATTGGCTTTGCTTGCATGGACTCTAGTTTTAGAATCACTGGCTATGATGACGCTATCACTTTCGCGCAGCATTATGGAACAATAGGCAATGTCGCTCACACTCACTCGCCATTTCAGCCGCCCCGGTCAGTGTCCGCTCGATGACGTGCGCTGGATTGAGACTCAGGCTGTGGAGGCACCCGAATCTTGGTCGGCGACCGCGGTCGAAATCGCGGCCAGTCAATATTTGCGTCGGCGGGATGGTGAAACAAGCATTCGCCATCTCATCGTACGCGTTGGGGATGCCATCACCGAGTCAGGGCGGGCACAGGGATATTTTGCGAGCGACGCTCAGGCCGAGATTTTTTCGGCTGAATTGCGCGCGATTTTGGTGGGGCAAAAGGCGGCCTTCAATTCTCCGGTGTTTTTCAATGTTGGGGTTTTCCCGGCATTTGGCGTGGCCGGGCAGAGTGAAAATTTCAAGTGGGAAAATGGTCGAGCAGTGGCGCTCTCCACCGCCTATGTGCATCCGCAGGCTTCGGCCTGTTTTATCCAAGCCGTAGACGGTGATTTGCTGAGCATTTTCGACCTGCTGAAAAACGAAGCTAAACTATTTAAATATGGCTCCGGCACCGGTACTAATTTTTCCCGTCTGCAAGCACGCGGCGAAATGCTCCGCGGAGGCGGGGAGTCCACTGGGCTAATTTCGTTTCTCGAGGTTTTTGACAAAGCCGCACAGGCCGTTAAATCGGGCGGCACTACTCGGCGCGCGGCTAAGATGGTGTTATTGGACGCCGACCATCCTGAGATTCGCGAATTTATTTATTGGAAAATGAACGAGGAGCGCAAAGCTAGAGTTTTAATGGCGGGCGGGTTTTCCGGAGGCATGGAGGGCGAAGCGCTGCGCACGGTTTCAGGCCAAAACTCCAACAACTCAGTGCGCGTGAGCGACGAGTTCATGCGCAGCGGAAATCCATTGCTCAAAGATATCGCTCGCGCGGCGTGGGAGTGCGCCGACCCGGGATTGCATTTTAGCGACGCCGTCAACCGCTGGCATATGTGCCCCGAGGCGGGGCCGATCCGCGCCAGCAATCCCTGCAGTGAATTTATGTTTATTGACGATTCGGCGTGCAATTTAGCTTCGATCAATTTGCTCAAGTTTTTAAAGCCGACCGGTGAGTTGGATTGGAGCACCTTTGCGCACACCGTTCGGGTGTTGATTTTAGCGCAAGATATTTTGGTGGACTACGCTGCCTATCCTACGGCCAAGATCGCTGCAAACAGCCACAATTTACGTCCCCTGGGTTTGGGCTATGCAAACTTAGGCGGCTTACTGATGTGTTTGGGTATTCCCTATGACAGCTCGGCGGCCGCCCGCTGGACCACTCATATCACTGGAGCCATGCACGCGCTGGCACTTCAGGCTTCGCAAGATCTGGCACAGGCACGAGGACCCTTTGCCGGGAGCGAAGGTGGAAATGTTAGTCACGTGCTCGCCATGCACGCCAAGGCATGGAAGGAAAATTCAGTAGGTGCGTTGCCTTGGGTAAGTGATCTCTATGCTAAAATTTTACAATCCCCCGTGGGCTTGCGCAATGCTCAGGTCACATTGATCGCGCCCACCGGCACGATCGGCTTACTTATGGATTGCGCGACGCTTGGAATCGAACCGGATTTCTCACTGGCCAAGCGAAAGTCCCTCGCGGGCGGGGGCGAGATGGCGCTAGTCAACCCGACCGTGCCACAGGCGCTGAAGGGCCTTGGCTACTCTTCGGATGCAATCGCCGGCGTGCTAAAATTCATGGGTGAAAATTTCCATTTGGTCGGCGCACCTGGGCTTAAACCCGAACATCTACCAATCTTCGATTGCGCAATGGCGCCGAAGGGATTTCCAGAGCGCCGCGTGAGCGCTGCGGGTCATTTGCGAGTTATGGCCGCGGCCCAGCCGTTTTTGAGCGGCGCGATTTCGAAAACTGTAAATCTTCCGATGGCCACCACGGTCGAGGAAATCGAGAACCTTTACCGCGACGCTTGGAAACTCGGTTTAAAATCGCTCGCCGTTTATCGAGAGGGCAGCAAGGCGCTGCAGCCACTTTGCGCCGAATGCTAGTTGCAGCCGAGCAGACGCTAGGCTAAGTTAGATTGCTTTGCACCAAGGGAGTTTTCATGTGGCAAACGTTTGACCTCTTCAATCCAACCGAAGAGCATGCCATGCTCCGCAAGATGGTGCGCGAGTTCGTGGAAAACGAAGTCGAACCCCAAGCCGCGGAATACGACCGCAAAGAGCAATTCAATCTAGAATTGTTTAGGCGACTGGGCGACCTTGGCCTGCTCGGCATTACGGTGCCCGAAGCATTCGGGGGCTCGGGGATGGACGGTGTGGCTGCGGTAATCGCCCACGAAGAGATTGCCGCCAGCGATCCCGGCTTTTGCCTGGCGTATCTGGCCCACGCCATGCTTTGTGCCAATAATATAGCCGCCAACGCCAGCGATGCGCAAAAAGCCAAGTGGTTGCCAAAACTCAGCAGCGGGGAGTGGATCGGCTCGATGGCGATGTCCGAGCCGCACGTGGGCACCGACGTACTCGGCATGAAATCGACGGCGGTTCGAAAAGGTGAAAACTATATTCTCAACGGCCGCAAGATGTGGATCACCAACGGCACGCTCGACGATCAGCGCACTCCCGGAGATTGCGTTTTAGTTTATGCCAAGACTGGCGGCACGCAAGAGCGCCCGCTTCTCTCAAGCTTTCTGGTGGAAAAATCTCATCCCGGATTCTCTGTCGGACAAAAGATTAAAGACAAACTCGGCATGCGCGCCTCCAACACCGCCGAACTGGTTTTTCAGGATTGCCAAGTGCCCGGGGGCAATCGGCTCGGCCAAGAGGGCGAATCCATGATGCATATGATGCGCAACCTCGAGATCGAACGCCTAACCCTTGCGGCAATGAGCCTAGGGATTGCGCGCCGCTCGCTTTTGATTATGAGTAAATATGCTTCTGAGCGCGAAGCCTTTGGCAAACCGCTGAGCGCGTTTGGGCAAATTCAACAAATGATCAGCACCAGCTATGCCGAATACCAAGCGGCACGAACTTACGTTTACGACACCGCCCGTCGCATGCGCCTCGATAGCTATGGCCAGCGTTTGGATTCTGATGGAGTGAAATTGTTTGCCGCGCCGGCCGCCAAGAATATTGCCGATCGGGCGATTCAAGTGCTTGGCGGTTATGGTTACGTCGGTGAGTATGTAGTGGAGCGGCTGTGGCGCGATGCCAAGCTGCTTGAAATCGGCGGTGGTACCAACGAAGCTCATCAGAAAAATATTTGCCGGGATTTAGTTAAAAATGGGATGTCGGTTTAGGATAGCTGAATTTGGCAATCAGCTGCATGCCCTCGACTGCCTGCCTCGGCCGCTTGCGGACGTCGTCGTGATTTAGCCCACCTCGGCCGCTGGGAAATTCAGGATTCCCACGTCAGTGAGCAGTTCAATCGATGGTTTGCTCACCAGTTGCACTCGTGCGAGCGCGAGCCTTCATACCGGCGGCATCCCGCATAAAGCCTCTGCTCTCCACGCCTCAACCTGAGCCGAGTGATCAAACCGCTTATGTTTATCGTACCCGCGCAGCAAAATGTCACATTTGACAACGATAGTCGCCGCCACAAGCTGGCGCTCTTCACTAGATAATCCTAGATCGACTCCCGCCAAAAAAGGCCGTAGCGCCCTCACCCGCAAGTAATCCATCGCCGGATAATTCCGCGAAAGCTGATCCTCGTGACCTCCATACTTGACGATCACAGGTTCAGAAACAAATCCCACTTCATGCCGGGCCGTGATTCTGAGCCACAGTTCATAGTCTTCACACACCGGAAAATCCGCCCGAAACCCGCCCAGGTCCTCAAACAAAGTACGCTTCAATAAAACCGTAGACGGCGAAATGCAACAAAGTTCCACCGCTCGCGCGAACAGCCGTCCTCCCCCTTTGCGATGTTTTTTCATCGGATTTACGCGGACTCCCCCGCGTATCCAAATCTCCTCGCCATGAATCAAAGAATAGCCCGCACTGAGCGCCATTTGCCGCTCGAGTTTACCGGGAAGCCACTCATCGTCCGAATCCAAAAATGCCAGCCACGGCGCCGAAGTCTCACGGGCAGCGCGATTGCGCGCCTGGCTCACGCCACAATTGTGCGTGCGCAAATAGCGAAGGTCGAGGGCGGGGCTTTGCTTTCGCCGCCATTGCTCAAAGAACTCCTCAGTGCCATCGTCGGAGCCGTCATCGAGCACCATCAATTCCCACTCCGTGTACGTCTGCCGCACCACCGAGTCGAGCGCGCGCTCCAACACCGATTTGCGATTGTAAGTGGGAATGATCACGCTGACTTGAGCCATGCGCTGGTTCTACCTTTCCGGTTGGCAAAGTCACAGGCCCTTGTTAGGTTGCGGCACGATGTCAGAGAGCGATTTAGATATAGATTTCACGCGTTGCCGCCTGAGCTGGTCGTCGCGCTTGCGCGTGGGTGCGCTTGAAGTCGGTGGCGAACAAATTGTGGACACTTTAGGCACGCTATTGACGGATGAGCGCCGCGTGCGATTGCAGGAAGTGGTGGCGTCGCGCTCACTGCATTTGGTTTCGGTCCTTGAAAATATTTACGACCGGGGCAATATCAGCGCGGTCATGCGTTCGAGCGAGGCCTTTGGTTTTTTAGGCATGAACATACTCGACGCCCCCGGCTCAAAGTTTAAGGCTGCGAATCGTGTCGCGCGCGGCGCCGATAAGTGGCTCGATGTCCAAAGTTATGCGGCTCCTGCCGCGCTGGTCGGGGATCTTAAGGCTTCAGGTTATCAAATCTGGGCTACCGATCTGAACAGCCGGCACTCTATCGACGACTTGGATTGGTCGCGGCCCATGGCCATAGTTCTGGGCAATGAAAATTCCGGCGTTTCGCCCGAAATGTCGGCGTTGGTGGACGGCCATTTTCACATCCCCATGCTCGGGTTCTCACAGAGTTTTAATATATCGGTGGCGGCGGCGTTAATTTTTTACCGCGCTCACATGGAGATTAAAAGGCTGCCGGGTGGCGGGCGGCTCGGTCCCATTGAGCAGCAACAGGTCTTAGCCAATTATTATTTACGCTGTTTTGACAATCCCGAACTTCTGCTCAAGAACAAACTTAATTTATAGAGGCGCCCGAAGAGATTTCGCTCAGATCGCGCTCGTTTTGCGCGCGCAATTTTTGTAGCTCTTCCAACTCACTGGCCAGCGAGGTCTGTTGCAACGGATCGGAAACTCGCACGATTTGCGAGTGGATGTCGTTGATCTTGGCGTCGAGTTTATGATTTTGCGTTTCGATATTGCGTATGTCCTGACCCTTTTTATACTGAGCCAAGAAGCGCGTTTCAAAGTTAGACGGACACACATTGTAATAAGCCACGCCCATGCGGCCCATATCAAAAGCGTTACGGGCTTCACAATAATCCACCAAGCCGGCGTCGCGACCGTTGCTATAAATGGCTTTCCAATCCGGGTTGAAATCGGTGCCGCATTCGCGCTGATGCTGTGGAAGGCGTTCGCCGGGAAGTCCCTGCGAACCATCGCGGCGCCCGAGTTCGTACCAATCCGTTTGCGCACAGGTAGCTTTTTCGGAGTTCTGCGTCAGAGCTACGCAGCCAGCCAACGGCCCGATTAGACATAGAATTATTAAAAACTGAAGTGTCGACATACGCTGCTACTTACCCCATAACGCATAGCATTTCAAGCCTTAGTCCATTGCTGCGCATTTTTTGAAATGTTAATTCTTTCTGCTCCTTAGGACAAGGAAGGTAATGCAATGACAAAAGAAACGCCCGCGGACCTCTATGGCGAGATCGCGATCCGTGAGAATAAACTCGAACGCTTTGAAAATCGCACATTAGTGCGACGCTATACCATTGAATTCACCTGCCCGGAATTCACTTGTCTCTGTCCACGCTCGGGATTTCCCGATTTCGCCACCATCCAGATCAGTTACGTTCCGCATAAGTACTGCATCGAACTCAAGTCTTTAAAGCTCTATATTAATGGCTTTCGCAACCAAAAGATTTTTCATGAAGATGTAACCAATTTGATCCTGGACGATATTGTGAAATTGCTAGACCCTTGGGAAATGACCGTCATCGGTGACTTCAGCGTGCGCGGCAATATAAAGACGGTGATCACTTCGCGCCACGCCAAGCAATAAAGGAGCGCTTCATCATGACCGCAACCGAACCTCAAAAGAAATCCTCCTCGCGTCCGTCGGCACCCGGTGTCGCCAAGACGGCTCAGAAAAACCTATTGTTTCAAAAGGTCGCCATTTTCGTCGACGCCGAAAACATTGAGACCTCCGGACTGAAGCATCACGAGGGTCGCACCGACTACAAGAAAATTTTGGATCAGGTCGGAGACCGCGAAATCATCCGCATTTTATATTACAAACCGATATACAAAGAGATTTCCGCAGAGTTCGAGGCCTTCTGGTCAAGCCTAGGCGGCGAAATCAAGCGACCAACCAAGAACGCCGATACTTTTCTCGTCATCGACGCCGTCACCATGGCTGAAAAAATCGATGTCGCCATTATTCTCGGTGGTGACAAGGATTTTTTGCCGTTGATGTGGTATCTGCGCTCGCGCGGTTGCCGTGTGGAAATCTGGTCATGGCCTGAAACCACGTCCCCGGAAATGAAAGAAGCCGCGGATTATTATCAGCCGCTCACGGAAGAATTCGTCATTGGGAAGCCGAAGCGAAGGTAGAGAACGGCGGGCGCCACTAAAAATCCTGCCGACTTTCTTGTCTGCGCTTCGAACCCGTCGCGACTTTGTGAAATGAAATATAGACAACATACGTATTGAAATGACATGCCGTAGACACAAAAACTCCCCTGTAAATCTTGACTGACCCTCCGAACCGGAGATTCAATAACAAATATTTTACAACGGAGGTAAAAAATGTTTCGTTCTCTATTACTTTCAGCAGCGTTCATGGTGGGCGCTGGTGCAATGGCTACAACTATTCCCCATTCTGCTGTGCTTGTAAAGGTTGCTAAGAAGGCCTTAATGGTCAGTCCAATGGCGCGCTTTACGGTTGGTGATACCAACAATTATGAACTCACGGTTGCCGGTACGAAGGGCACCATTGTGATGACGATCACTTCGGTAGATGCCAAGGGCGTGATGATTGATCAGACGATCAATATCATGGGGCAAACCCAGGATGCGCAAGAGCTGATCAATCCCATGACCGGCGAAGTCATTGAGATGACCGTCAACGGTCAAAAACAAACGCCGCCGGATCCGAACAATACGGAAATCATTAGCGAGTCACTGGCGACCATCACCGTTCCCGCTGGCACCTTTAATTGCCAAGACGTCAAGTTACACAATAAAAAAGAGAACACCGACGGCGAGCAGTGGATGGATATGAACGATGTTCCTGT
>JANXMF010000126.1 GCA_025354795.1 Pseudobdellovibrionaceae bacterium | reverse complement strand
CCCACTTTGAATTCGCGTGCCGGGAAGGCTTCGCCGATAAACTCGGTGTCCTCCCCTGCCATAATTCTGAGCAACGAGGATTTTCCCGCGCCGTTTAAGCCCAAAACGCCGATCTTAGCGCCGTAAAAATACGATAGATAGATGTTCTTCAGCACATAACGGCTGGGCGGATAGACTTTGCTGACGCCCTTCATAGTATATATGATTTCATGGGACATATTAGGACACCTCGTGTGAAAAGACTGCTCAAGCTGTAACGAACGCTTTCCCTCTTGTCAAAACACTATGCTTCTCTTTATTCTATTGGAGACAATGAAAACCAAAAGTCACAACGCCATGAGCGTCCAACAACTCTGCCGCAAGCTTAAAATTCAACTGGAGCAATTGGCCGTCACTCTCGAGGAGCCATGTCTTCCGGTCGAGGAACAGTCCCGGCGGACCAAGCTTATGGAACAGCTGAAGCAGCAATTGGCCGAATTATCTTAAGCTAGTGCCGCTTTTTTACGCGACAAAGTTCGAGTGATTGGCTAGTCTGCCTCCCCATATGCGACCCTTTTTACACTTCTTTTGGGCGGCTCTCAAAAATCCGCTGCAAGTTTCGACTTTGTTCCAAACCGGCAAAAACGCGTCCCAATTGCTGACTGATGCTGTGCCGGATCATTCCAAAATGATCGTGGAACTCGGAGTAGGCACCGGCGCTATCACCCAGAGCTTGATGGCTAAAGTAGAGGGTCCCGACCAATACCTGGGTCTCGAGCTGAACTCAGAATTAATTGGGTTTGCGCAGGAGCGCTTTCCGACATTGAAATTTATCAATGATTCGGCTGAGAATTTTCCTAAATATCTCAAGGGGCAAAAGGTATCGGCGGTGGTTTCGAGTTTGCCGTGGACAGTGATGCCGCAAGCGGTGGTGGCGAAGACGATCGAATCGGTGCACGAGCATTTGATTCCGGGAGGGGTGTTCACTACTTATTTGACAGTGCATGTTTTGAAGACTCCGGCGGGTCGACGGCTTCAACATCTGCTGCAGGATAAATTCTCAAGCCTTGAATCTAAGGTGGTTTTTGACAATCTGCCGCCGGCTAAGATTTTTGTGGCGAAGAAGTAAGAGCGGCTGCTTGCACAAAAGCAGAAGGGTTCAAAAATACCGGACGCCATGGCTGAGGCTTTTGCCTGATTACCCAAGGCGGCGGGAATTCGCCTGAAAACATCACTACACTTTGTTATTGCCATCACGACCTCGTCCATCAACAGGTCTTACCCATCGAAGGGGGGTTCTCGTGGCTATCGCTTCATAGTGTTAGAAAAAACTCAGAGCCTGCCCGGTAGGCGAGTGCTCCGTAGCGGGCGGTTGCAAACACCCCTACGGCTTCCACACCGTCCCACCCAAACACTCCGGCGTCGAAAAACTCTTCCCCTTAAACTCCTCAGGCGTAAAAGCCTGAACCGAAAGCGCATGCACATGGTTCTCCAACTCCACAGCCACCGCCGCGTGCACTAAGCGATGCCGCTCAATCCGCGACAAACCCGCAAAGCGATCGCTCACCATCACTACGCGGAAATGCTTTTCCGCCTCCACTGGCAAACCATGTTTGGGACTCTCGTTGACGATCTCCATCTCCGTGGGCATCAACTCGCGCTGCAATTTTTCACGCAACAAAGTTTCAATTTTCATACAAGCTCGATGTCGCTACACACACCAAAATGATCGGACGGCGCGAGACCCTCAGCATCGGGCAGACCGATCAGTTCGGTGGTGGTGACTTTTAGGTTTAACGACTGACTGCGGATCCAAATGTAATCGATGCGGCGGGGGCGGGCCTCCTGTTGGCGGGCCAGCGCCAAGAGCGCCTCTTTAGTGTGCGAGTCAAACGAGAGATCTTCGACCACCAAAGTGAGCGGAAAGCGCTCCTGAAGAAAATGGTTGGCAGGATTGCGCTTCTCATCGAAGGTCAAACCACCCGCTTCGGGATGGCGTTCAAACCACACATCGCGAAAACCGCACTCGCGCAAACGATTGCCAAAGCCGCCTTCGGGGCTGGCGTTGAAATCGCCGGCCAAAATCACGACCTCAAAGCGGCGCTCAAGTTTTTCAAGCTGCGCCAGCAAGACCTCAAGTTCGGCCGCACGCCGATCGATGCCCTTGGCAAGGCGGGCGTGAATCTCATCGACGATTTGTTCATCGAGGTCCATGTCTTTCAGACGCGCTTCAAAATTCGGCGTGCTTTCGAGGCCATGGTGCAAATGTGTGTTGACGAGCAAAACCCGCCCCCACTTGGGCAACATGGCCTCAGCAAAAAGTGCGAAGCGTTCCTCTTTAAGCTGCCAGCTTCCCCAATTCTGTACCCAGTGGGTGCCAGGCCGCGAGAGCGAGACGCCCGTGATTTTCTTTAGGCCCACCGAATGGGTGGCAAGGATCACTAAACCGGAATTCAAATTGAGCGGCAAACCAACGCCGAATAATTTAAGACCGACCAGGTCCGGTTGGATCGCGGCCGCGCGATTGAGCTGATGGATGAACTCCGCCACCCGGCGATGGACCGGATTGCATTCTTGAAAAAAGCAAACGTCGGGCTGCAATTCTTGCAGCAGCCGAATCTGTTCGGCTTCGCGCAAGACCCGACGACCGGTCGGTTCGAGCGGCTCAAACGCCACTGGACTCGCAGGGCTGAGACCGTGCCACAGATTGTAGGTCAAAAAGCGCACGTTTATGCTCGGTTGTGAACCAGTGACCGCTCTTCGTCTTCAAACACCACCTGGATCGCTTGCAGGTTCGCCAAAATCACAAAGCCCAACCCGAATTTGGGATGCTCGAGAACCGTCCCGACTTCAAATTCGCTTTTCATATTGTAGGGCCGTGGCTTGTCGCCATTCTTGTCACGCAGTTCGGTGAAACGCGCGACATGGGCGGCGGCTTTCGATTTGGTCGCGGGCTTTTTCGGTACCGCCGTGCGGGTGCGCTTGGGCTCTTCGAGTTTAAAAAGGCTCTTGGACTTGCACACTTCGCACTCGAGGCGCGCGGTGGTGGGGCCGGTGTGCGAAGTCACGACTTGATACCGCTCACACCCGCATTTCTTGCAGGGGTGATAGATTTTTTTGGCCACTGTGGGAAGTTGGGTCATGTCCATTTTAGTGTTCCTTTGGTTTTTTAGATTTATAAACTTTTAAA
>JANXMF010000179.1 GCA_025354795.1 Pseudobdellovibrionaceae bacterium | reverse complement strand
CAAAAAAAAGCGCGGACCCCAGCGCAATTCCAGCTCGGCGCCAAACCACCACAGAATCAGCATATTAAAAAGAATATGTGTGACCCCAGAAGCATGTAGAAACATGTAAGTAAAAACCTGCCAGAGCCAAAACTGAGTAATGAATTTGGCCGGCACTAGAGCAAATAAATCAAAGATCACATTATTGCCAAGAATCATGCCTTGCAGAATGAGTACCAGGCCCACCCAAGCCGCGACGTTGGCAATAATCAGAGCTTTAACCACCTTGGTGAGCGGCACGACCGTTTGAAATTGTTGACTCATGCCTTGGCCCCTCGCGGCTGGCTGAGTTCAATCAATACGCCCCCCGTCGATTTGGGATGGATAAACACCACCAACCGATCATGAGCGCCAACTTTGGGTTGATCGCTGAGAAGATGCACGCCTCTAGCTTTGAGGGAAGCCATCGCCGCATGAATATCGTCGACCTTTAAACAAATATGATGGATGCCGGGGCCGCGACCGCGCAAAAATTTGGCGACCGGACTTTCCGCTTCGGTGGCCTCGAGCAATTCGAGGCGAGCGTCGTTGTCGAGATTGAAAAATCCCACAGTGACTTGTTCGCTCGCAACAGTCTCGGTGGTCATCGGACCAAGCCCGAGTGTTTCATAAAAAGTTTTGCCTGAGCTTAAGCTTTCAACCGCGATACCAATGTGATCCAGTTCGCACTTCATTTTTAACCCTTAACCGCCGTCGCCGCAAAATGTGGCTTTAATCGAGAATAAGTCTGTTCCAAGGATTCGGGAAGGACTTTTGTTTCGGCGATGAGCGGGAAAAAATTGGTGTCGCCCGCCCAGCGTGGCACAACATGCCAGTGCAAATGGTCGGGTATGCCCGCGCCGGCGACCCGGCCTTGGTTTAAGCCTAGATTAAAGCCATCGCAGTTCATCTCTTGCTTTAAAATCGTCACACATCTCTTCATCCACGCGGCCAAGGCACCGTTAACCATGTCGTCGAGGTCGCATAGCTGACCCAGGTGTTTGCGCGGCATAATTAGAAGATGACCGGTGTTGTACGGATATTTATTCATGACCACCATGCAGTGGGCGTCACGAACCAGGACCAAAGACTTGTAATCCATGACTGCAGGCTCAACGGCGCAGAACACACAGCCGACGTCGGGAAAAAGTTTGCGCACATACCGATAGCGCTCCGGCCGCTCTAAGAAATCACGCTCCTGAGGCCAAACTTGCGCAGCCAGGCCGGTGGCCCACGATTTCTTTGTTGTACGAGGTTTGGAGCGCGTCTTCTTTTTCAAAGACCGACGGCTCCGGGAAGCATAAACAACGGGCGACCGTTGAGTTCAGTCTTCAGCACAGACTCGGCCAATTTACGCATTTTAGATTCGCCGCCGGAAGCCTCTTCAAAAAATTCCATCAGGCCCCGATGCTTTTTGGTTTTGAAAATTTCTGGATCGTTACCAAGGCCGGTCATTTCACCTAGCTCTTTGCGCGCGTCGTCCCAAGTACCGGTGGAATCGGCAAAGCCGAGTTTCACAGCTTGCGCTCCCGTGAATACTCGTCCGTCCGCGTATTGGTTCAAAAAATCGGGCTTCATTTTTCGGCCCTCAATAATCGCGGCCTTGAACTGTGCCAAAACGTCATTGAGAAGATCTTGAAAGAGTGTGCGCTGCTCAGCGGTCAACGGTTTGTATTCCGCACCTGCGTCTTTGAACTTGCCAGTGGTAATTGCGTAACGCTGAACCTTGGCCCAATCATAGAGCTTTTCGAGGTTGATGAATTCCATCAATGCACCGATGGAGCCGATCATGCAGCCCGGGGTGGTCACGATTTTATCGGCACCGACTGCGGCATAGTAAGCACCACTTGCGGCCACCGCACCACAAAAGGCCACCACCGGTTTTTTGAATTCCGTACGCGTGCGCTTGATCTCCTCAAACATCTCTTGGCTGGGACCCACCACGCCGCCCGGTGAATTGATACGGATCAAAACGCCCTTGATGCGGTCGTCTTTGCGGTATTTGCGCAAGGTTTCTAAAAAGTCACGATTGTCGATAATAACGCCCTCAAGATCGAGCGCCAATAAGGACGGCTTATCGACTTTTTCATCTTGTGGGTTGAAAACCGCGAGTAGGCTGCCCACTCCCAGGAAAATGCTTCCCAGGAAGAGGACAACCACCAGAATAAAAATAATTTGAACGGCGCGCTTCATGAGATTCCTCTCTCAACGAGAGAGCCCGCGAAGTCTTAGGACTTCGCCTTCTCGCTATCTTTCATTTGCTTTTCTTTTTCGGCATCGGTCAGTGAGGCTTTAAGCGTCTCGCCAAACAAATCACCTAGGCTGGTTTTTGAAGTCGCCGTGGCTTTTTTCACGTAGTCCTCAACATCCATTTTCTGTTCGCGCAACTTCACCAGCTTGGCGCTTAAGCCAATCTTGCGAGAGTCACGATCGATGGTGATAATTTCAGCTTTCAAGACGTCGCCGATATTGACCACTTCCTCAACTTTTTCCACACGCTTGGTGGAAAGTTCAGAAATATGGATCAAACCTTCGATGTCGCTCTCAAGCTCAACGAACACACCAAAGTCAGCGATCTTAACGACTTTGACATCGTATTGAGAGCCGATTTTGTATTTGTCTTCGATGTTGGCCCACGGATCTTGCTCGAGTTGTTTCAAGCCCAAGCTAAAGCGCTCGTTCTCGATATCCACGCCCAAGACCACCGAGCGGACTTTGTCGCCCTTTTTGAACATTTCTGAAGGATGATTGATCCGCTTGGTCCACGAGAAATCGGAGATGTGAACCATGCCGTCGATACCGTCGTCGACACCAATGAACACGCCGAAGTCCGTGATCGATTTCACTTCGCCTTCGATGATCGTGCCCGGCGGATAGGATTCTTTGAGTTCTACCCACGGATTGGTTTCGAGTTGCTTCATGCCGAGGCTGATGCGGCGATTGGCGCCGTCGATCTCAAGTACTTGCACGTCCACATCGTCGCCGACTTTGAGAATCTGCGAGGGATGCTTCACGCGCTTCGTCCAGCTCATTTCGCTGACGTGGATTAAGCCTTCGATACCTTCGGCAAGTTCAATGAAAGCGCCGTAATCGGTCAAGCTGACCACTTTGCCTTTCGTCTTTTTGCCCACAGTGAATTCGGCGGCAACTGCTTCCCACGGATCGGGTTTGAGTTGCTTAAGGCCTAAGCTCACGCGCTCTTTTTCATTGTCGAATTTCAAAACTTTAACTTCGATTTCGTCACCGACATTGAGGATTTCCGAGGGATGCTTTACGCGGCCCCAGCTCATGTCAGTAATATGGAGAAGTCCGTCCATACCGCCAAGATCAATAAACGCACCGTAGTCAGTGATGTTTTTAACCACACCGTTGACGATCGAACCCTCTTTCATCGCGTCGAGAGTTTGGGTGCGCAGCGACTCGCGCTCTTGCTCGAGCAGAGCCCGGCGCGAGAGAACGATGTTGCCACGTTTTTTATTGAACTTGATCACTTTGAATTTATAAGTTTTGCCGATGTAAGCATCGATGTTGCGCACCGGGCGCAGATCGATTTGGCTTCCGGGCAAGAATGCTTTAACGCCGATGTCGACACTCAAACCGCCCTTAACTTTGGCGATAATCGTGCCTTCGATGACTTCTTCGTTCTCGGCCGCGCGTGAAATATCGTTCCAAGCGCGAAGCATGTCGGCTTTGTCCTTAGACAAGACAACCATGCCGTTTTCGTTTTCAATGCGATCTATATAGACTTCGACTTCCGAACCCACGGCGATATCGCGGGCGCCTTCGACCACGCGAAATTCCGAGATGGGGATCAAGCCTTCACTTTTATAGTTGATATCTACCAAGACGTAATCTTCTTGCACTTCAACCACACGGCCTTTGACGATGTCGCCAACCTTGTTGTCACGTTCGCTTAAAGATTTTTCGAACAAGTCGGAGAAAGATTCGCCGTCTTTCGAAATATTAAACAGTCCTGGATTTTGCGGGACCTCTTTGTCGGCGGCATCGAGTTGAGCCAGGATCTTTTCTCTTTCCGTTTGGGCTCTACTCTTAGTTTTGCTACCACCAGACGTGTCGACCATACGCAAACATACCTCCTCTTGGGAAAGCCCTAAATTGGACTAGCCCGTATAAATTTCTCAAGGCTTTTTAGGCGTGAGATAAGGGTCTGTTATAGATGGGAAACCATTAAAGTCAAAGGGTTTTACACTTTGGGCCATGGCTGGGAATTGGAAGTCCTATGGCTTCAGCCAGCCAAAAATTCGCTCAATGACCTCGTCGAGCGAGAGGCCTTCCGAATCTACCACCCGCGCATCTTCGGGGATTTGCAACGGCGCGGCGGCACGGGTGGTGTCCTGACGGTCACGAGCCTGTTGTTGGGCCTGAGTGGCCTGCAAATTGAGGCCTTGTTCCCGGGCGCGGCGGGCGGCTCGTTCCCCTTGGCTCGCGGTCAAATAGACCTTTAGTAAGGCCTCAGGAAAAACTACAGTTCCACAGTCGCGGCCCTCGGCTACTAGACCTGAAACAGTCAAAGCGCAGTTGCGTTGATTTTGTAAAAGTGCGGTGCGTACCTCAGGAATTTGACTCACGTGACTGGCGCGCAGGCCGTTTTCTTCGCTCAAGATTTCCGCCGTGACGTCGCTTTCCCGCCACCAGACCCGAGTCTGATCGGAGTCCATATTGACCGTCCATAGCGATGAAGTCGTGAGCGTCACTAGCGCTGCGGTATCTTCGGGCGTGACTTTTTCTTTCATGGCGACGAAAGCGAGACCGCGATAAAAAGCGCCGGTCGAAACCCATTGCCAGCCGAGGCGGTGTGCGAGTCCCCGACTGACGGACGATTTGCCGGAAGCTGCGGGGCCATCGATTGTGACGATATTTTTAGTCATCAACCTAAATTCGTGACATCGAGGGGACTTCGTCAACATTTTACCGCGAGTGACACGGTGGACCTGGAGAGATACTTTCGATGTTTATGTTTCCAAAGGTTCTGAATCCGATAAAAAATGACAAATGGTTTTTCGTCGATTTCTCTCGAGCAATTTCGGTGTTCCCGTGACTTCTGAAATTATTCCCACATCGATTCCGATTGCGACTTCAACGCCATCCGTCCCACTCGAATCAATGATTTAACTTCCCGCAAGTTACGCGGAGATGTTGAGCCTAGTGTTCATGCCAGATGCCGATGAAAGCGGCGGGACAATAATAAATTGGTCAGCAATGAGATTCGAAGTCCCCTGCACTCAAATGTAGCGGGCGGGCCAGCAGGTCGATCGACCTGATGGCCTCATTATCCTGCCCTTTAGGCCAGCGGCCCGGCGACTCCCTCACTAATGAAGGTGAACCTTACTACTGTCGGTGACCTTGACGCTAGCAACCTCGAAATGCCTTGCGAATGGCCTGGATCACCAATGCATTTTCTTCGGCAAGACCCACGCTCAAGCGCAGATGCGTCTTAAATCCATAACCCTTCACCGGCCGCAGAATAAAACCCAAGCGCAACAGTTTTTGGAATGCTTCATCGCCATCTACACCCGTATCAAACAACACAAAATTGCCTTGCGACGGCCAAAATTTAAAACCCATCTCGGTGAGTTGCGCATAAAAATAATCAAGCCCACTCCAGGTGAGTTTGGTCAGACGTTGAACATAGTCGTGATCCGCAACCGCTGCCACGGCCGCGGCCTGTGCTAAACTATTTATGTTAAATGGTTTGCGCACGCGGTTGATCACGGCGCAAATCTCAGGCGGCGCGATCAAAACGCCGATCCGCAAACCGGCAAGACCAAAGCTCTTGCTGAGTGTGCGCAACAACAAAATATTCGGGTACCTTTTTTGATATTCGCGGCCCACGGGATAGTCCTTTGCCCGCACGAATTCCAAGTAGGCTTCGTCGAGCACCACAAAAATATCTTTTTGTCCCGCTACCATCATAAATTGCGCAAATTCGCCATCAGTAAAATAGGCGCCGGTGGGATTGTTGGGATTGGGCAAAAACACCATACGAATGCGCGGATCACTTTTGAGCATCGACGCCATCGCCTTCAAATCAAAACGCAGGTCCGCAGTGAGCGGCGCGTGCAGTGGCGTGACCAAAACACTTTTGGCGGAGATTTCGTAAGCGGAAAATGCCCCTTGCGAAGTGAGAATGGCTTCACCCGGGCGGCAATAGATTTGCACCATCATATCCACCAGCTCGTCTGAACCGTTGCCGAAAATCAGCCAATCCGGCGGAACTTGATAATGTTGGGCGAGCGCTTGGCGCATTTCAAAACAGGCACCATCGGGATAGCGATGAATCTCAGGCAAGGCTTGCGCCAATGCCGCCAGCACCCGCGGGCTGGGACCCAACGGCGATTCGTTGCTGGCCAATTTGTACACTTGGCTTAGTCCGAGCTCGCGTTTGGTTTCGGAAATCGGTTTACCGGGTTGATACGGCATGAGCGAAGCTATTTCTTTGGGAACGATCATGCTCTCAGCTATAAAATCGATCTGTGGGTTGGACAACTAGAAAATTGACTTTTGTAGGTCCACAGACCCTTAAAGAATAATGCGAGCACCAATCGCCCGAAACGCCTCTTGCAATTGCTGCGCGTGCTCAGCACTTCGCGTTTCCAATAAAAATTCAATCGCGGTCTCACTCATGCGTACACCCATACGCACACGGTCGTGTTTGACGTCGAGAACATTGGCACCTTTTTCAGCGATAATATTAGTCAGGCGATTCAAATTCCCGGGCCGGTCGGGCACGATCACGGAGAGGCGGATGAGACGGCCATGTTGGCTTAAGCCGCGCTCGATCACCTTAGCCACCAGGTTCAGATCGATGTTACCGCCCGACAAAACCAAACAAGATTTGTTTCCCAACTGCCAGTTCGCCTTTTGCGCGCCGGCTAAAACCACTGCGCCAGAACCTTCGACCACCGTTTTGGCGCGCTCGAGAAAAAATACGATGCTCTCGGCGATCTCTTCATCGTTCACTTCGACGATATCTTCCACCAAACGTGAAATGTAATCGCGGTACATGGCTTCGCTCGGACGTTTGACGGAAATTCCGTCGGCGATGGTGAGCGTAGGCGAGGGCGCGTCCACGGCCTTTTTATCAAACATCTGCTTCATTCCAGGCGAGACACTGGACACTACGCCGAAAATTTTAACGGCCGGGCGTTGGGTCTTGATGGCCGTGGCAATGCCTGAAATCAAACCGCCGCCCCCGATAGGTACCACTACCGAGTCCAGATCGGGAATTTGTTTTAAAAGCTCGAGGCCGAGGGTTCCCTGACCTGCGATGATCAAGGGATCTTCAAAGGCATGCACAAATGTGTAACCGTTTTTTTTCTCCAGTTCGCGCGCATATTGGTAAGCATCGTCGTAAGTGCGCCCGTGCAGAATGATTTCGGCGCCATAGCCTTGAGTCGCCATGATTTTAACCAGAGGCGAAGTTTCAGGCATCACCACGTAGGCCTTGGTACCGATTTTCTGCCCGGCGTAGGCTACGCCTTGCGCGTGATTTCCAGCGCTACTACACACCACTCCGTTGGCGCGTTCTTTAGCACTGAGGCCAAGCATTTTATTAAACGAACCGCGGACTTTGAAACTGCCCGTGGTCTGTTGATTTTCCAGCTTGAGCATCACATGGGTGCGCAGGCGCTCGGAAATCGAGCGCGACGTATCCACCGGAGTCAACTGCACCAAATCGCGCACTCGCTCTTCCGCGTTGACTATATCTTGCAGAGCAATTGGCATCCCCTATTCAGTCGATTTGCCAATAGGCTGTCAAGCCGTGAATCGGGCGCCACTCTCCATTGAGCGGCTCAGGGCGCAGTTCGCCTTCATTCATCACTGGTGCGGACTCATCGTTGAAATAATAAAAAGGTGCGAACGGTTTGCCACAATCTTCACAGCGCCGCACACTTTTGGGTGCGACACAGACGCTGCCGCAGATGTGGCAGCGTCGGAAGGCATGTTTCGAAGGCATAAAGCTAACTCTTTCTACCCACAATCCATTCATAGGGTCCCATCAATCGCGGCAAAACTCAATGCCCCAATTGGAGATAAGCTATTGATAACACGTATATTAATTCTACATGACGCATGTTCCTAATGAGTTTTGCAAATGATCCCGCGGACTTTGCGTGTCTCTACTTTGCTCACACATATTTGGTTTGCGCGGATAATTCCTTTAGCACTCGGCGGCCAACGCTCTGCAGGCTCTCGCAAAGATTCACACACGCGGCCATGGATTCTCGGTTTGCGGCGTGCTTGTGCGCGACGATCTCATTTTCAATCTGGGCGCACAGACGCGCGAGGGGTACCGCCCCGAGAGCCGCGGCCGAGGATTTGAGTTGATGAACTTCGGCGCTCACTTCGGGCCAAGCTTGGTGTGCGACCGACTCGCGCACGCGCTCCAGTCCCGCGCTTAGCGTATGTTGAAAAGAATCGATCAGCCGTTTGACCACTTCGTTGTTGGTGCGATTGGCGAGATCGCTAATCACGCGCCAATCCATCTCGAGTTTTTCGGCACCCATCCATTTTTGCAACACGGGCTGCAGTTCATTTACCGCTAGCGGCTTGGTGAGATAGTCGTCCATCCCCGCAACCAGGCAGCGGCTGCGATCTTCGGCCAAAGCGTTGGCGGTGATGGCAATGATCGGGACGCGCCCGATCTGGCGTTGGCGTTCGCGCTCGCGAATCAACTTAGTGGTGGCGAAGCCGTCAAGGGCGGGCATGCGGCAGTCCATTAAAATGAGATCGTAATTGGTGCGGTTCATGGCCGCTAGCGCCTCCTCGCCATTTTGGGCTAGGTGCACGCGGTAGCCGAGCTGTTCGAGTTGGGCCTGGGCAAGGATCTGATTGGTGGAGTTGTCTTCGACCACTAATATTAAACCATTGCCCCGCGGGATCAAAGCTTGGCTCGGGGATGGGGTCGCGCCTTTTTCCTCAGTGTGGGGCGCGAGTGCCGCCGCTTTTGAGAAGCGCTCGAGCGTTAACGGCAGGCTGAGAAATCGCCAGGCTTGCGGCGTACGAGTCGAGGGAAAATCGATCACCAGCGCGTGCTTTTGATTTTCAAGGCTAAGCTCTTTCACAGTTTCCGAAGTGCAACAAAAGATGGCGCTGGAGGGCACCGCCGTCACATGCAGTTCGGCGTTTTGATAGGGCACGCCGAGCTGCTGCGCGAAACTGTGCAGCACCTCGCGCACCGGGTGCTGCAGCTTATAGTTCACGATGGCGAAGCTGTGACTCTCACGCTCGGGAGGTGCCGGCGCTAGACCGCGCATAGGCAAATCAAAATAAAATTTGGAACCCGAGCCGAGGCGCGAGGAAAATTGAATGGTGCCGCCCATCAACTCCACCAGGCGTTTCGAAATGGAAAGTCCAAGGCCAGTGCCCTCGCGTTGATGCTCGGTGGAAGTCTGATGGAACGGCTCAAAAATATTGACGGCCTTGTCGCTAGCGATTCCGACTCCACTATCTTCGACGGTCATACGAATTTTATATTCGTTGCCCTCGCGCGCCAGCACCTGACCAGTGAGCAACACATAACCCGAAGAGGTAAACTTGATCGCGTTGCCGAGCAAATTGTGCAGCACCTGAGCGATGCGGGCCCCGTCGGTGGCAAAGTGATTCGCGAACTCGGTGCTATAGTTCGCCGCCAGCACGATCCGCTTTTCAATCGCGCGCGGGCCAAAGAGTTCGCACGCCATCTCGAACAACCGGCTGAGTTGCACCTCTTGCAGTTCCAGTTCCATGCGGTCGGCTTCGATACGGGAAAAATCCAGGATGTCGTTGACGATGCGAAGCAAGCTACGGCCTGAATCGTAAATCACCCCGGCGTATTTTTTAAGCTCGCCCTGAGCCATGCCCTGAATCAATTCGCTCATGCCGATAATGCCATTGAGCGGAGTGCGCACTTCGTGACTAACCGTCGCCAAAAACTGGGACTTCAGCGCCGAGGCGGCAATGGCCGCGTCTTGGGCTTTGCGCAGTTCGATCTCGAGTTGCGTCCGCCTACGGATTTCGCGCGACACTAGATTGGCGAACAGTAGGAACAATAGGAAGGAGGCAAGCACGCCGAAACTGATGGTGGCGATATTGATATCGAAATATTTATCGACATAGGCCAGATGCTTAATCTGGTAGTCACTGAGCAGATGATCGACCCGGTTGATTTTTTCATGCACCTTGTGGGTGAGAATTAGATTGTCCTTCATGGTGGTGACCTTTTTGACCACAGGCTCTTCGAACATATCGCCCGCGACCATATATTCATCTTCGGTTTTCACCTTGCTACCGATCATCACTTCGAGCTCGGTGATTTCCTTTTTGATCTCGGCGTTGGGAAGGTCCATGCGCGTCAGCGCTTGTGCCTTGAGATGGGCATTGGTGACCAATGCCACCACGCGTTTGACGGGTTCTTCTTGCGAAGAATTCTTGGCTTGTAGAAAAACGATGTCTGCTTCCTGTAACGATTCGAGCATTGAACGCAGGGTCATCTGCATATTGTCGGCGGAGCGACGGGACAAAATCGTCGACTTCAATTCAACCAAGCCCCAACTGGCCAGCGCGCTCACCACAAGGAACAGCGCGATACCGCTCCAAAACAAGATTTTGAACTTCAGGCGCAAGGTGGTCTCCCGGGGTCGGATTATCCTACCAGGTTGAGTTAGAACGTCAAATCATAATTGTTTCGAATACTTAGACCTCTCGGTCGATGTGATGAAATATTCAAACTGACGCCATAACTGATCCAAGGTGGTGACCTAGTATAAGCTTATCGACGCGCAAAGAAGTTGGCGCCGTATAACCAAAAAGGAGATTTTATGAAATTCAATGCACTTGTTCTCGCTTCTGTTTTCGCTTTCTCGGGAGTTGCTTTTGCTGAAGGCGCTGAAAAAGCCGCTCAAGCTACCGAAGTTAAAAAAGAAGAGATCACCAAAACCGTAGAGAAAAAAGCTACTGCTAAAAAATCTATGAAGAAAAAAGACAAAAAAGCTGAAGAAGCTCCTTCGGCTAACTAAGGATTTTTTGAACCCATTGGTTCAGTGGTTAAAGGCGGGGATCTCCCCGCCTTTTTCTTTTGGCGCGACAGTTTTCGTGTTATCTTTCAAATCATGCGCAATATGCTGGTCATTGAAGACAACGCGGAAATGCGGATTCTTGTCGAGGCGGCCCTAGATGAATATCAGGTTACCTTTAGCCCCTCACTGAAAGACGCCAAAGAGGCGCTGTTGAAAAGACGTTTCGATTTGATTTTGTTGGATCTCGGATTACCCGACGGCGACGGCTTACGCTTTTTAGCGGAATTGTCGGGACAGGCCGAGACCAAAGACATTCCGGTGATAATCTTGACGGGGAAAAGTGAGACGGTGAACAAGGTCATGGCGTTCTCGATCGGCGCTGAAGATTTTGTGTCCAAGCCGTTTGATCCTTTGGAATTAAAAGCCCGGGTTTCGGCCAAGCTGCGTAAGTCTGAAAAACAGCAACAACTGGCCGAAGTGCTCCGGGCCGGCGATTTGAAAATCGATGTGCTCAAACAAAAGGTCTGGATTCAAAAGAACGCCGAGACCACTGAGGCTATCGATCTCACCTCCCTGGAGTTTAAGCTTTTACTTAATTTCGCGCGTGCCCCGGAGCGGGTTTTTACCCGCGATTTTTTATTGAACGAAGTGTGGGGCATGAATGTAAGTATTACCGACCGCACAGTTGACACCCACGTTGGGCATTTGCGCAAGAAGCTGGCGCGTTCGAAGACCAAGATCGAGACGGTCATTGGCTCGGGATATCGGTTTTTACTTCACTGACATTTTCGGCCAAGGACACGCTCTAACCCAAAAGAATACGTGGCGTGGCAAAAATGAACTTAAGCAGTACGTCACGATTTCTAGCGCTACTGGCTCTGACCTGCGATTTGTTTCCGGGGTAAACGAGTCCTACCCGCGCGCCGACTGAGCGTTGGCTTGAATCGCCAAGAACTCGGTCACATTCAGCGAAGCGCCGCCAATTAAGAAGCCATTGACATTGCGTAAGTTCGCAAGCGAAGCCGCATTATCGGGTTTCACACTTCCGCCGTAAAGAATCGGGGTGCGCTCGGCCACTGCCGAATTCCACTCCGCCAAGGCTTTACGCAAAATTTCGTGAGCTTCTTCGACTTGCAACGGACTTGCAACTTCGCCGGTGCCAATGGCCCACACCGGCTCATAGGCAATCCACAGTGGCTTTTTGGGGTCGGCATTTTTCATGGCGGTGCGGAGCTGGCGCACGATCACTTCGCGCGTACGGTTCCAGCGACGGTCGTCGAGAGTTTCGCCCACACAGAGGATCGGTGTCAGTCCGATCCTTTGGATGCCTTCGAGCTTTTGCGCAAGGAGTGTGTCGGGCTCGGCAAAAATCTGGCGGCGTTCACTGTGGCCGATCAAGGTGAAGCGTGCGCCCATGTCCAGCAATACGCGTGGAGAATTTTCGCCAGTGAAAGCGCCCTGTTCCGCGCCGAAGCAGTTTTGCGCGCCCCAGGAAATCGCACTGCCCTTTAATAACTCGGCAACTTGCCAGGCGATCAACGCCGGTGGAAAAATCAGCAGCTGTTGCGCTTCGGCTTTGGGCGCTTGTGCGAGCAGCTGGCACACGTAGGTCGCGGCGGCTTCGGCGTTCATGTTCATTTTCCAGTTTCCGGCGCAGTAAAAGTTCATTGGCTTAAGGCTCCACTTGTTCGGATTGCTTGGGACGGCGTAAGGCTTCGACACCTGGCAGGCGATCGCCGCGCAGATATTCGAGGCTGGCTCCGCCACCGGTTGAGATATGCGAGAATTTTTCTGCAAGCCCCGAAGCATGGGCGGCGGCGGCGGAGTCTCCGCCTCCGACGACGCTCAATGCCTCGCTTTCGGTGATGGCTTTGGCGACGGCGAAGGTGCCGGTCGCAAACGAAGGGGTCTCGAACACGCCCATGGGCCCGTTCCAGAAAATGGTTTTGGCGCGCGCGATTTCAGCAGCGTAGAGCTCGACGGTGCGGGGGCCGATGTCCACACCCATCCAGCCGTCGGGGATCGCCGCTGTTTCAGTGACTTTCAAAGATTCGATGTCGTGAACAGCGCGGGTGATGCGATGATCGATTGGCAGCAGAATCCGCTTTTTACGCAGTTGCGCACGTTGCAAGAGTTCGGCTGCAAAACCGATTTTATCGCGTTCGACTAAACTGCTTCCGATTTGCAATTTCTGAGCGGCGAGAAAAGTGTAGGCCATTGCGCCACCGATCACCAGCACGTCGACTTTGTCCATCATGGCTTCGATCACGTCAATTTTATCGCTGACTTTGGCGCCGCCGAGAATGGTCATAAACGGATGCTGTGGATTCATGCGTACGGTATCGAGCATTTCAATTTCTTTTTGCATTAAAAAACCAATGCCGCGTTTTTGCATAAGTTCCGGAAGGGCCACGATACTGGCATGAGCGCGGTGGGAAGCGCCAAACGCATCGTTGATGTATATATCCGAAAAACTGGCTAAGGCTTGCGCGAATTCACGGTCGTTTTTCTCTTCGCCGGAATCAAAGCGCAGATTCTCGAGCAAAATAATTTGCGACGGCTTGAGACCCGAAAGCAGCGCCCGGGTGGCATGACCGCGCGGTTCTTCGATCAAAATAATTTCCTTACCGAGGAGAGTGTGGAGAGCTTCGGCGACTGGCTCGAGCGAATACTTGGGATCGTGACCTTTAGGACGGCCGAAGTGCGAGGCCAAAATAATTTTGGCGCCCTTTTCAATGGCATAGTTCAAAGTCGGAAGTGCGGCTTGAATGCGAGTGTCGTCGCTGATGCGGCCGTCGTCGTCCAGCGGCACATTGAGATCGAGGCGCAGAAACAAACGCTTGTCTTCAAGCTCGAAATCGCGAATCGATTTTATGCCTTCAAGCGTGCTGGCGCGCATTTTATAAACCTTTTCCAGCCATGTATTGTGCGACGTCGATCATGCGGCGGGAAAATCCCATTTCGTTGTCGTACCACGAGAACACTTTAGCGAAGTTGGAACCCATCACCATCGTACTCGGGAGGTCGACGATCGAACTGAGTTCATTGCCATTGTAGTCGACGCTGACCAAGGGATCGTTTTCGACACCGAGAATTCCACGCAGCGAAGTTTGCGCGGCCTGCTTCAGCGCCTCGTTGATGGAATCAACAGTCACTGTTTTCACCGAACGGAAAGTCAAATCCACCAGCGAAACATTGGGCGTTGGCACGCGAATCGAAGTGCCATCAATCTTACCTTTTAACTCGGGCATCACCATCCCTACCGCTTTGGCGGCACCGGTAGAAGTGGGAATCATGCTCAGCGCCGCAGCCCGTGCCCGGCGCAGATCCTTGTGAGCGGCGTCGAGCACCTGTTGGTCGTTGGTGTAGGAGTGAATCGTGGTCATCAGTCCCGCTTCGATGCCGAAATTTTCGTGCAAAACTTTGGCAAGCGGTGCGAGGCAATTGGTGGTGCACGATGCATTGCTCAGCACTTGGTGAGAGGCGGGATCGTATTTGCTGTGATTGATACCGTACACCACGGTGATATCCACACCGTCCGCAGGGGCCGAAACCAACACGCGTTTGGCGCCCGCTTGCAAATGTTTGTTAAAATCGGCTTTGTCTTTGAACGCGCCGGTGCACTCCAAAACGATATCGCAGCCCCACTCGCGCCACGGAATTTCCGCAGGATTTTTAGTGGCGGAAAGCGGAATCTTGCGGCCGTCCACCACCAGGTTCCTTTCATCATGGGAAACAGATTTTGTGTAAATGCCATGGGTGCTGTCGTACTTAAGAAGATGGGCCGCGGCCTTGGCGCTGGTGAGATCGTTGATGCCCACAATCTCGACATGTGCAAAACCCGCGCGAAACACCAAACGACCGATGCGCCCGAACCCGTTGATACCGACGCGAACCTTGTTCACAACCGCACTCCTTGTTAATTTGGAGCCCCAACTTATAGTCTAGATGCGGCGTTTGGCAAGTTAGAGTCGCAACTTAGCAAAAAGCCGTTTGGCATTTTGCCCAGTGGCCCGCTCCAAATCCGCTAGCGACAAGGCTTTCAGGTCGGCCACGACTTGCGCCGTATGCACCACCCAGGCCGGTTGGTTTTTCTTGCCGCGATGGGGGATGGGCGCCAAAAAAGGCGCGTCGGTCTCCACGTGCAGGCGGTCGAGCGGCACTTGGCGTACGACGTCCCTCAAAGCCTCGGCATTTTTGAACGTCACCACACCACTGATCGAAATATTGAACTCGTGATCGAGGCCGAACTTGGCCATTTCCCAAGTGCCGGTGAAGCAATGGAGCAGACCGCGCACGCGGCCGCTGAATTCTTTGAGGACCTGCATAGTGTCAGGCTCGGCATCGCGGGTGTGAATCTCGATCGGAAGCTTGAGGTCCGCGGCGATTTGCATTTGGGCGCGGAAGGCGTGGAGCTGCACTTCGCGCGGTGAATTGTTGTAGTAGTAATCCAGCCCCGTCTCGCCGATGGCCACGACTTCCGGCGCTCCGGCGTTGGCGCGAATCCACTGCTCGATTTCAGTAGTGTAGAGCGCGGCTTCGTGCGGATGAATGCCGAGTGTGCAAGCCACAAACGGCGTGAATTGGCGCGCGAGGTTTAGAACCACCGGCAAATCATCGGGGCAAGTGCCGATGGTGATCAGGTGGTTGACATTTTGTTCGGCGGCGACACGCAGAGTTTCCTCGGGAGTAGCTTCAAGCATGTTGATATGGGTGTGAACGTCGATCCAACTCATATGCCGGGAACACTCCTGAAGAAGTTTTCAAACAGCAAAAATCGGTCGACGTGCGCGTTTAAGTCCTGCTCCAGCTGGTGCGCCTTGCGCCACAGAGCCAGCCGCTGCTCCGACGGCAAAGGCGGCAACGCCGCGAGGGAACTCTCGAGATCGGCATGGAGCAACTCGCCCGTGCCGAGCACGCTCCAATCGCGCAGAAGTTGCTGTAGAAAAGCAATCGCGCGGCCCGCGACCTCGCGGTCCTTGCTGTGTTCTAGCAGATGCTCAAGACCCTCGCGCTGGCCCGCCAAGGCGCCCGCCAAAAGACCCAACGTGAGCTTGCGGATCTCGTCACTCTGCGGATCGCGAAAGGCTTCCAGCTGGGAAAAACTTCCGCGCGCCGAGCGCAACATCCACGTCGGCACCGGTTCCGTCTCGAGCTTCTGGATCTCAGCCTCAGATAGGGGATTGAAATGGCGCGCTTGCAAACGCGAGCGCAACGTGGGCAGGAGTTGAGACCACGCGCTCACGATCAAAACAAAATAAGTTTGTGCGGGCGGCTCTTCAATAATTTTTAATAGAGCGTTGGCCGCTTGTGGATTTAAATTCTGCGCGCCATCGATCAGCACCACCCGCGCCCGGCCTAAACGGCGTAAGTTTAGAAAAGCCAGTATCTCCCGCGCGGCTTCGAGCTTGATCGTGTTCTTGCTCGGTTCGACGTAGAGTACGCTCTCGCTCTGCCCACCTGCGACCCGCAGGCAGGAAGGGCATTCGCCGCACGGGGCTTGGGTGGAGTCGCACAGTAGCGCTTGGGCAAACGCCCACGCCACGCGGCGTTTGCCAATGCCCGCAGGGCCGCTGAAGGCTAATGCGTGTGGCAGCTTTTCGGCCTCCATCTGCTGGCGCAGACCAGTCCAAACATCGCGGTGTCCAATCACGGAATCAATTAATCGAGCCATTTTTTCACTCGCAAAACTTCGATCAATTTCTCAAGCAAATCCGCAGGGGGCAATGCCGCCGAAAGCACCAACCACTGTGCCGGATCTTGCTGAGCCAAGCGCAAATAGGTCTGGCGCACTTTTTGGTGAAACGCTTCGGCTTCCAATTCCAAGCGGTCGGCATCGGCTTGGCGCGCCTTCAAACGGCGCATACTCTCATCCACACTCACGTCGAGTAACACATAAAGATCGGGCTGCAAGCCACCGGTGGAAAAATCATTGAGCCAAGTGATGCCGGCCTCACTAATCTCACGCCCGCCGCCCTGAAAAGCCACAGAACTAGCGGCAAAGCGGTCGCACAGCACCCACTTTTTTGCAGCGAGCGCGGGCTTTATCAATTGCTCCACATGTTGTGCGCGTCCCGCTTGATAAAGCAGCGCCTCGGCCCGAGCGACGGGAGCCTCGCCACTCACCCGTAGCAAAAGTTGGCGGATCTCATCACCAAGGACCGTGCCGCCCGGCTCGCGCGACACCACGCACCCGATGCCGCGGTGAGTGAACTCCGCTTTGAGGCCCTGAATCAACGTCGATTTGCCAGAACCATCTAGACCTTCGAAGGCTAAAAACGCCATGCAAAATATGTCTCTTAGGGCTGGCGTTTAGTCTATTCATTCCTAATTTATGCATTGCATAAAACCAGGACTCAAGGAGGGCCCATGAAGCGTCGATAGATATAAAGTATGAAACGCCCGAATTACATCCGAGTCTTGCTTGTCGATGAGGACAATATTTTGTCACGAGGTCTCGCCGCGCATTTAGCCAACCGCGGTTTTGAAACCAATCTGGTGACCAATAGCAAAGACGCACGCGCGCAAATTCTCGCGTGGAAACCACGTTTTGTATTGGCGAATTTGATTCTTCCCGATGGCAGCGCGCTTCACCTGATCGATTTTATCAAAGGTGAAAAATCTCTGCGCCATCATTTTATTCACGTGCTGGTGATGTCGGGTCACAATCTCGAATCCAATGTGCGCCAGTGCATGAACCACGGCGCCAAAGATTACATCGTCAAGCCGATCACCTATGAAGATATGACTAAGCGCCTGGTTTTTCATTCGCGCAGCTATCGCCACCTGAATGAAGTCGTGGCGAAAGAGCCCGCGGCGCTCAATGAGTCGAGCGTCATGCTCCACCTCACCGATCTGGTTTTGCGCCAAGCCCTTGGGGGCGGTGCCCTCGCCGAAGTGCTGTTCAATCTGACCCGGATGGTGTCGATGAAAGTCGATGGCGTGCGCTGCAATATCGTTCATTGCGTCGACCAAAGGGTCGGCTATGTGGTGACTTCAAATGACGATCGGGGCGCCGCGGGGATTCAGCTCGATCTTTATAAATATCCGGAAATATTGCACGTCATGAACACCAAAACTTTAATTGCGATTGAAAACTTGGACGAGAGCGCTGAGCTGCGCAATGTGCGTGAGAGTGTGAAAGATATTTCCTTTAATTCAATGATTGTGTGTCCCATCGCCCGCAAGGGCCACGCCTTTGGCACTCTCAGCTTGCGTATGCCGCCGGAGAAGCAGACCGTGACCGACAACGAAATCCGCTTTGTGGAGATCGTATCGCAAGTGGTCTCGCTGGTGCTGGGCAGTGAAATGCACAAGGAAGCCCTGGAGTTCTGGCTCAAGGAAGCTCAGACACAGCCCGCCGCCATTCTCTTGCGCCAAGTCAAAAACTCATAGACTTCGCCAGGCTTTTCTTTTATTCCTTTGAGGCTCAGCTTTTCGAGGAGTTCATATGCTTACGCTGTTGGCTTTTGGTCATGTTTTTATTGGCTTGGCTTTGATTCTATTTGTGTTGCTCCAGGATTCCAAAGGCGGCGCCATGGGGGTGTTCTCCGGTGGTTCCAGTGCCAATACTTTTTTTGGCAGCAGCGGAGCTTCGAACTTTCTGACGACCACCACGCGTTGGCTCGCGGTTTTGTTTGCGGCTTCGTGTTTGACTCTGACTTATATGACCGCCAAACGCGGTGGTAGCGTAATGGACAGTTACACGCCTCCTCCGGGAACGGCCGCTCCTGCCGCGGCTCCAAAGGCAGTTCCTGGGGCAGCACCGGCGACGCCTTCGCCGACGGAAGCCGTCGCTCCGGGTGCGGAGCCGGTTAAAGCAACGCCGCCGGCGGCTGAACCCCAAAAACAGTAAGAGACATGAGCCGCTGGACTGGCTATGGCCCCTTAATCGTAGTCATTGTCCTCGGCCTAATCACTTTGGCTTCGGCCGAATACGTTAGTAAGTGGGTCGCGGCCAGCCGCACGAGCAGTTCTGGCGCCATTGTCGGACGGGTGGTGCGAGTAGAAGGTTCGGTGCGCCGAATTCATGGCGCCAATATCGATCTGATCTCTTCGCCACTGCCTATCCCGCTGGATTTGCGCGACGGCGACCGTTTGCAAACTAGCGTGGCATCCAAGGCCGAGGTTGTGCTGAATTCCGCCGACGAGTTCGAGGTTTCCGCTGGCTCCGATTTGCAATTGGTGCTGTGGAATCCCAACGACGCCAATTCACCGGTCTACATTCAGTCGCGCTTAGGAACATTGATCTTCCAAAAACCGGGAGTGCACGGTAAGGCCTACTTGGTGAAGGATGGCAAACTCTATGTGCCGGGCCAAAAGCCCTTGCAAAAACCCATGGCGCTGACGGTGCTGCGAAATGCACCTCTCGATATGCATTTGGCCACCGATGGAGCTTCGACGACACCACCGGGCGAAACCACTCCTGACACCACGACCGGCGAAAACCTGCTACCGCCGGCGACCGCCAACGCCGATCCCGAAACTCTTTCGAACGAATACATTGACGACACCATCGTCAGCCGCCAAGACCAATTGCAGAAGTGCTGGCTCACCCACCTCCGCGAAGGCGATTCGGCAAAGGGTCAAATCGTGATGCAATTCGAAATCGGCAAACGCGGTAAGCCCAAAGACGTGCGCGTGTCCGAGTCCTCCTTTCACGACGAAAACCTACAAAACTGCGTAACCGACGTCATTGACCGCATTGGCTTTCGTTCTTTTACTGGCGCGGAAGTTTCGATCTCGTACCCGATCAATTTCGAGTAGCGGCGTCACCGATCGTCGCGAAGATAATCGATGCGCTCAGGAACCCAGGGCTCAGTCACGGACTCGAGTTCAAACACGCGCGAACCAACGCTTGAGACGATCGCTTTGGGCGCCACGCTTAAAATAAAATCCGCGCGCATCAGGTGC
>JANXMF010000154.1 GCA_025354795.1 Pseudobdellovibrionaceae bacterium | reverse complement strand
GGAGGGGGCGGCTCGCAAGAGCCGTTCCTACTCCGACTAGGTGTTCATTTTCAGGGCTAAATGAAGCCCGTGTACGACCAGATCGGGATTTTCCTCATCAAAAATGCCTGCGTTCGCAAACAGTGAGGCAAAGCCGCCAGTGCCTATGATTTTGGGCCGCACACCGCCAAAGCCTTCCTGGGTGATGCGAGTTTGCAGCTCTTTCACTTGGCCAAGAGTACCGAAATAAAGTCCCGACTGAATACTTTCGATCGTGGTTTTCGCCAGGCAATCGGTGGGCTTGATAATTTCCACCGGCGGGAGCTTGGAAGTGCGCTCTTCCAAAGCTTCCATCGAAATGCGCAGGCCGGCGATGATCACGCCGCCGAGGTAGTCTTTGTCTTTGCTGATCGCGCAAAAGGTGGTGGCCGTGCCGAAATCCACAATAATCAAATTTTGTTGGGGATAGAGTTGCGAGCCGGCGATGGCGTTGGCAATGCGGTCGGCGCCCACATCCTGCGGGTTCTTGTAACGAATTTTGAGACCGGTTTTGACTCCCGCCTGAAGCACGAACGGATTCATTTTAAAATACTTCACGCAGGCATTTTTGAGGGAATGCAAGGCTTCGGGCACTACCGTGCACAGCGCGATTTGCTTCACTAGTTTTGGCTCGATATCATTTTCGCGCAGAACCGAGCGGAGAAAGATTCCGATCTCGTCGCTCGAGGCGCCGGTCTTGCTATTGCGCCGAAAGCGCAACAAGATTTTGCCCTCCAAAAACACGCCGCCGTAAATTTGTGAGTTGCCGACATCAAGACAGAGAATCATGACGGCCTCCTGTGCAAAAGCTGATGGAGGCTATCAGTCAAAGCCGGCAAATCGGCGAACGCCACGGGGTCACTTGTCGCGGTTATCAAAAAGCCCGGGTGTTTTTCACGGTCCCCGTGGACCTGAGACCAATCGTTGGCAATCACTGCGTCCACGGCTCCAGGTTTTAGAATTTCGCGCGCAGCCACAATAGTCCTTTCCGCGCTTTGATTGAAGGTCAACTTAAACCCGACCACGGCGATGTCTTTGGTGCGCGAGTACTCTTTGAGTCGTGGAAGGATTTTGTAATTCGCTTTGAGCTTTAACGTCAACTCACGCCGAGCACTACTGATTTTGACTTCCGGCTGGGGGTTTTCTAGCGAGAAGTCGGCCACCGCGGCGCCGTGCACGACCCCGATGTAAGAGTGCGCCATCAATTCCGCCCGCAGTTGATGGTCGAGGTCTTTAAAATCTCGATAGGTGCGTAGGTCTCTTACGAGATTAGGGGTGGCGCTGCCTGTACCGCCCAGAAAAGTCACTTGCCAACCGCGAACATAGAGCTGATCGGCGAGCGCTGAGCCGGTTTGGCCAGTGCTGACATTGGAAAGATAACGAATGCCGTCTAGCGGCTCGCGTGTAGCTCCCGCGGTCACCAACACGCGGCCTAATACCGGGCGGGTGGGCAAGAGCCGCAGTATTTCCTCGGCCTCGAGCATCCGTCCTTCGCCATACTCACCGCAGGCCAGAGGGCCACTTTGGGTGCCGGCAATCTGCAGTCCGCGCGCCGCCAATATATCTAAATTTTGTTTAGTAACGGCGGCGCTCAGCATTTGTGAGTTCATGGCGGGGGTTAATAAGAATGGTTTACCTGAGGGCCAGGCTAGAGCCATCGCGCTGACTAGGTCATCGGCCAGGCCGTGAGCGAGCCGCGCGATCGTATTTGCCGACGCCGGGCACAACAGGGCGAAGTCCGCCCACCGCGTCAGGTGAATATGGTCCATGGCGTGCCCGGTTTCCCATAAGCTTGACAAAACTTTTCGGCCACTGAGGCCCTCAAGGGTAGCCGCACCTACGAAATTGAAAGTGGAAGGGGTGGCGACCACTTGCACCTCATGGCCGTCCTGCTTGAGTCGCGAGAGGACGTGGCAAGCCTTAAATGCCGCCACCGAACCCGACATGAAAAATAGAATCTTAGAGTTCGACATTGTCGATCAACCTCACCGGCCCCAGAAAGGCCGCGCCAAAGCGGCGGCCCCAGTGTTCCTCAACGTAGTCCACTTTAAACCCGCGCGCGTGCAATTGCTGTCGAGCCGTGCTCGCTGAATCCGCCATGACCAAAATGTGGTAAAGTGCCGGCGCCAATTCCCGTTCAGTCGCCGATAGCAATAGATTGCGCGAACTCATCGCTAGGCCATCGGCTTCGCGCACGGTCGGGCACGCGACGATTTCGCTTGGCAAAAAAAACGCCTGGACCATCTCTTGAATCAAGCGCAATTGTTGAAAATCCTTTTCGCCAAAATACGCCTTATGCGGGCGCACCAGATTGAGCAGCTTTAACACCACCGTCAACACCCCGGCAAAATGCCCGGGCCGTTTTGCTCCGCACAGAATCTTAGCCGAAAGACTTTCGTGCACGCTAAAGCGGTAATTGTCGCTATAAATCTCCGAGGCGGGAGGCGCAAAGACGGCGTCCACATCTAGAGTGCGCAGCAGGACCAGATCTTGTTCTTTGGGTTTTGGGTAGCGGTCCAAATCCTGCGGGTCATTAAACTGAGTCGGATTAACGAACAGACTCACGCATACGTGCTCACATTCGGTACGAGCGCGCTTGATGAGCGTGGCGTGGCCCTCGTGTAGGGCTCCCATGGTGGGCACAAATCCCACGCGCTTGGACCACGAGTGACGCAGCGACTGCATGGATGCGACCGACTCCACGATTTTCATTCGTAGGTCTCACTTTCTCCAGGGAAAGCACTACTGAGAACATCACGGCAGTAATTTTCCACCGCCGCGTGAATCTGCTCGGCGCCATTCATGTACTGGCGTAAAAATTTGGTTTTGAAGCCTTGGTTGAGTCCCAATAAATCGTGCAGCACGAGAACTTGACCGTCGCAATGGACGCCCGCACCGATACCAATGGTCGAAATGTTTAGCGTGGAAGTGATCTCGGCGGCGAGTTCACCCGGCACACACTCGAGCACCAGTGCGAAGCATCCGGCCTCTTCAAGGCCGCGCGCTTGCTGCAGAATTTTGCGCCCGGGTTCTTGCCCCCGGCCTTGTACGCGAAAGCCGCCAAGCGCATGCACCGACTGAGGCGTTAATCCCAAATGGCCCATCACCGGAACTCCGGACTGCACCAAGTGATGAATGAATTCACCGTTGCCATCATAACCTTCGATTTTCAGGGCATGAGCCCCGGCCTGCATCAGGCGCCGGGCGCAGCCCATGTTGGTGGCGAGATCTGAGCGATTGGCTAAGAAGGGCACGTCGCCAACGATAAACTTTTTGGGCGCCCCTCGGCGCACGGCCGCGATATGGGCACACATCATGTCGACGGTCGCGGGAATCGTATCTTCATAGCCGTGCATGACCATGGCTCCGCTGTCTCCGACCAAGATCATGTCCACCGCAGTTTCATTAAGAATTTTTGCTGACCAAAAATCGTAGCAAGTGACCATGGCCAAGCGGCGCCTTTGTTCTTTGGCGGTGCGGAATTCGAGGATATTCACAGCAAGCTCTCCGGAATGGGATGATTTGAACCCTTGGCTAGGCGCAGATAACTCTGATAGGCTTTCAGCAAATCGGGCGAAGTGTTGAGCGACTCGAGATGCTTGCGAATGGTTTCCCAATCGCCGCGCGCGACGGGACCGGTAAAACCGCTGGCGCCGGAATTACTGACCACTTGATGCAAGAACGGTTTGAGCAACTCGCGTGGCAGCTGCAATGACTTTTCAAATTCATCACCGATCAGGTGCCACAGGAGAAAACTGGAATTGCCAGCGAGTGAACATAGAGCGTGGTAGTAGGGCCGCTTGCCAGCCGCGAGCGGCCAACTGGAATTCGGCAATCCCGGCAAAACTTGTGCTAGCGAAACGCCCTCATCCAGCACGAACTGGAGTTGACGATACCATTCCAATTCCTCAAGCTCCGCTCCAAACGTCATCAACGGATGGGCGGCATACACCCGTGGCAACTGCAGTGCGCCAGAAAAATGCACCAGGGTTTTTTCAAGGCCCTGAAAACGCTCACTCACCGTTCCGATGGCTTCATCTTTTAGCGCAAACAAAACATGCGAACTACGCGCCACGGTTTCCTTCAGACGATCTTGCGAGTTCAAGGTGTCAGAGGTGTTAAACGCAGGATCACCGTTGCGCGACCACAGTAAAACCGACAGGTTCAGACTGCTTAAATAAAAATGCAGGTGGCGGGCAACGCGCCCCGAGCCGAGTAAGGCGTAAGTAGTCAAAGGTCGTTCAATCATGGGTACCTGTCCTTCGGGATCAAGTCCGTTAGCCGGCAAATTTGCGCCACCACACGTTAATTGTCATCTTATGACACGAGGCATTGACCGTGAGGGCAGAACCGGCTAACGGTGGGATTCTATGAAGATGAAACGATGGCTTTGGTTTATCTCGTCCTTATTAATTTCCACTGGCGTATATTTTACCATTCGCTACGGCCTTAGGCCTAAACCGATTCCGGTTCTCAACGCCACCCAGTTTGAAAATGCCGAGCAAATCGGCGCGGTGATTTATAAACGCCTGCGCCAAGAAATATTGGTCGAGCGCGTGATCTTGCTGGGTTCGGTGGAGGGTTGGAGCGGCTCACAGAATCTGTGGACCGGATTTTTAAAAACTGCGCATGCGGACGGTTTGCACATCGAATATTTATACAATGAAGAAAAATTGCCCGCGCCGGCGAATGTGGGGAAGTGGGACACGGTTGCCTTTAACGAGTTCGCGGTTCAGTCCGGTGCATTGAGTGCGAACGTGATGAAAAAGCTTGCGGCTGGGAAGTTATTGGTGATTCACGGGCTAACGACTGAAGTCAGTCATCTGGTGAAAGATTCACTCAGTCGCGCTCTCGATACGGCTGCGCAACATCCAGTGCTCTCGCTTTCTATTTTAACGCCTGGTTTAAAGCCTGAGGATCTGGATAATCTGCAGGCGCAGTGTCTTGAACCTCAGTCACTGCTGGACGGTGCCGCACGTCTGAGTTGCGCCGAAGCGCGGGTGTCGAAGGTGCTGTTGAAGAAGCATCTGGTCGCCGGTCATATGTGGGCGGTGATGGAGCGGCATGGGCTAAAAGAATTCCTAATTTTCGTGCAGCATTAGTAGGCCTTCAGCACTAGATCATGCGCTAAGTGTCTTCGCTGCGAGCGGAAATAGGTGCGTGGCGAGACCGCCAAAAGATCCGCAAGTTTGGTCATATAAACGCAGGCAAAACGATCCACTTGGTGGGCAAAATAACTCTCGTCAATTCCGGTGCGCATGACTTCGCCCCAGTAAGGGTTGAAACCTTGCTGCTGCTGTTTAATCAACGGCGAGATCGATTTGTCCAAATCCGAAATCTCGGCCAGTAGCGCGTGAATTTTGTCGTCATCGCCGTGCTCGCCTTTTTCCACCTGCTCTGAAATATACTCATCCAGTTTAATCTCGAGTGGAATTTTTTTGTCCATGAACTTATTGATTTTATCGAGGATAGGCTGGGCCTTGCGCTCCTTGTCGATTTCTTGCTCGAGCTCTTCGACCACTAAGGCCGTGCGCCAGGCGCAGTCTTTCTTCAAACGCAGAATGTCGCCATAGATATGATCGCCGATGTATAAGATCTCATCGGCCTCAGCGCCGAGGTCATTGGTGAAGACATTGGCTGAGCCGCCCTGATATATTCCGGTTTCAAGTTTGGTGTCCATATTGGTCATGGAGCCCGACTGCGGATCGATGCGCAAAAAACGTTGGTTATCGACAAAAAAACGCGGTTTAGCCGCTAAAGTAATAACGAAATCAAACAGGTCTTCCCAGCTCTTGTGCTCTTTTAAAAACGGCGTGATCGTATAATCTAAGAGTAGCTTGGTGTAACTAAAGTCTGAGTTGGTGACTACAAACAGTTTTTTGTCATGTTTTTTAAAGCGTTCCAGGCCAGCGACGGCTTCCGCATCTTTAATGATAAACTGATCGAGATTACCGCGGACCTTGTCCTTCAAGCTACCGTCACGGTGAGCGCGGTCGAGCACCGCGCTTAAATCCTCGGCGATGTGGGCATAGTCGGGGAGGGTGGACTGCTCGTCGCTATCGCGCAAATCCACCAGTTGCATAAACAAGCCGGCGAAGGCGATCGAAAAGGCGGTGTCGACCGAGTTGAAATTGGGGTCGCGCAAATCGATGTAAGTACTCATATAGAGCCGCGCCTGATTGCGAAAATCGATCGGCGTTAAGCCGTGGTAGCTCACGCGAATGGCGGAGTGGCGGCTCAATTTAAGGGTATTGCCCTTCATTTTGTCGATCACCAGGCCCCGAATGGCGCGATCAAACGAGAATTTCAATTTTAGCACGGACTCAGGATAACCTTTTTCGTGAACCAATTTCTCGAGCATCATTCGGTGGGCCAAAGCCTCAAAATTTTCGCTTTTGTAGCGCACCAACGTGTGGTCCATGTCCAAACCAATATAGCGGATGCGCTTTAAATTTAAGGTACGGTTGACAAATACTTTTCCCATTAGCTCTGCAGCTTTCCGTCAACCGCCAAACTCAATTGGTTCCACAACGTCATTCCGCCCTTCATATTGAACACGTTGGTGTAGCCGGCTTCAAGAGCAAACGCCGTGGCCCGTGCCGAGCGACCGCCCGCGAGACAAACGAAAACCACGGTTTTATCTTTGGGCAACTCTTCCAGGCGCTCAGGCAAAGTATCCAAAACCATCAACAGGGCACCGGGCACATGACCCAATTCGCCCGTAAACTCGTCGGGACGGCGCACGTCGACCACCACCACCTGTGATTTTTTCTCCATCAACTCCTGTGGATCTATATCCTGAACGCCGGGGAATTGGCCATTGCTTCGCTGTGTATTGAAGTGCACAAATTGACTTGCCATGTAAGCTCCTTGAGAACTTTAAGTTAGCGCCGCTCGATGGACTTGTCACGGGCCTTTACATGGGTAATAGATAGGTACATCGTCACAGGTGTGGAGGATACGAATGAGCATGGAAGTAGGACCCAACTTGAATCTGGATAACCCGTTGGCCTTGGACGGCATCGAGTTTGTCGAGTATGCCACGCCCGACCCGCAGACTCTGGAACAGATGTTTTTTAAATTCGGTTTTCAGAAAATCGGCCTGCACAAACGCAAACAGGTGACCCTCTATCGCCAAAATCAGATCAATTTTATTATTAATAACGAGCCCGGCACCTTTGCCGCCAAATTTACCAAGCAGCATGGTCCAGCGATTTGCGCCACGGGCTTTCGCACTAAGAGCGCTCAGCGGGCCTTTGAAATCGCCGTTCAGCGGGGAGCGCGGCCGATTGAAACTAAGCACGATCCGGCCAGCCATAGTTTTCCGGCGATTTATGGTATTGGCGATTCGGCGGTTTATTTTGTCGACCGTTACCGGGCGCCCGTCCATTTTGACGATGACTTCCGCTACCTTCAGCCCGAGCTTTTCCCCAAGGGCAAGGGCCTAACGGTCATTGATCATTTGACCAACAATGCCCCCAAGGGGGAGCTGCAGAAATGGGTGGATTTTTATAAGAACATTTTTAATTTCCATGAAGTGCGCCACTTTGATATCAAGGGCCAGCTCACGGGCTTGACTTCGAAAGCCATGCGTTCGCCGTGCAAAAAGATCACCATCCCGATCAATGAGCCGACCGAGGGCAAATCGCAGATTCAAGAGTATCTCGATGAATATCATGGTTCGGGCATTCAGCACTTGGCTATGCTTACGGCGGATATTTTAAGCAGCGTGAAGCAATTGCGTGAAAGTGGCGTGGAATTTCTAGATCGCGCACCCGATACTTATTACGAGGCGATTCCCACCCGTGTGTCCAATGTCAAAGAGGACATGAACGTGGTCAAGGATTTGTCGGTTCTAATTGATGGTGACGACAAAGGGTATCTGCTGCAGATTTTCACTAAGAATATGATCGGGCCGATTTTTTTCGAAATCATTCAACGCAAAAATCATAGTGGGTTTGGCGATGGCAATTTTCAGGCGTTGTTTGAAGCCATCGAGCGCGATCAAAAACGCCGGGGTTATCTCTAATGCATCTTTATTTTCAAGGCGAACACACCCAGCAAGCGCACAAGGGAATTCCTGAAGGCGCCTATGAAGAAGAGCAGGGGCTTAAGGGTTTTTTTGGCCCGGTCTCGCACCTGATCAAGCGCAAGCCAAGTACGCGCTGGAGCAAAATCGACGGGCCGCTGCGCCCGCGCATGTATGATTTGGTGAAGCCTGGCATTGGCGGCGGCACGGACAAGTGGCAGCGCCTGCTTTACAATTCGCATTTGACGATTTCGCTGCTGTGGATGGATGTCAAAGCTGAAAATATGGGTAAGGCCTATCGCAACAGTGACGGCGATCTGCTTTATTTTTGTCACAAAGGAGCTGGTGAAGTTTGGACCGAGTACGGTCTGCTTAAATACCGTAAGAGCGAGTACATCAACGTGCCGAAATGTTTGACCCATACTTTGGTACCGAGTGAGCCTTCCACTTTTTTGGTCGTTGAAAATCGCTCGAGTCACTATGAGGAGCCTGATCGCGGGCTGGTTGGACGTCACGCGATTTACGATCCCGCGACACTGGGTAAACCGGACTTACATGAGCAAGACCGGCGCATGAAAAGCCTAAACGCGGCGGTGACGGAAATCGTGATCAAGCGGGGGGACGAGTTCACGCGCTTCGCTTATGAGGAAAATTACTACGATACCTTGGGTTGGAAGGGGGATCTTTTCCCCTTCACTCTGCACACTAACAACATGATGCCGCTGATGAGCCACCGCGCCCATCTGCCACCCAGTGCGCACACCACTTTTGTGGCGCGCGACTTTGTGGTTTGCACATTCTTGCCGCGGCCTTTGGAAAAAGATGCAGATGCTTTAAAAGTTCCGTTTTATCATCAGAACATCGATTACGACGAAGTGCTGTTTTACCATAAGGGCGACTTTTTCTCGCGCGACAACTTACATGCGGGAATGATGAGTTTTCATCCGATGGGTTTTCCTCACGGTCCCCACCCGAAAGCGGTAAAGGCCGTGAGTCAGAAGACCGAGACCAATGAGATCGCGGTGATGATTGACTCGCGATGGCCGCTGTTCGCCGATCCTTTTCTCGACCAAACGGAGTTGCAAGATTACTGGAAGTCCTGGAAAGCGTAAATACACATCGCTCGAAGCCATGCGCTTGGCGATCGCGGAAGGCCATAAAGGCATAGGATTTGTGGCACCGAATCCGCTGGTGGGCTGTGTGATTTTAGATCACGAATGGCGCCTGCTCGCGAGCGGATATCACGCTCGGCTGGGCGAGGGCCACGCCGAAGTCAACGCACTCGCGCATGTGCAAAATCCTGAAAAACTAAAGGGCGCGCATGTTTTCGTCACCTTGGAGCCTTGCGTTCATCAGGGACGGACACCTCCTTGTGCGCAGGCGTTGGCCAAATTGCCGATCGCCTCGTTGACCTATGGGCTAACCGATCCCAATCCCAAGGTGAGCGGCGAAGGCGTGCGGATTTTGCGGACTGCGGGAATCGTGGTGAAAGAATTCGAACAGCTGCGTCCGGAGCTCGAGGAACTGTGCGAAATTTTTTTACTGAATATGCGTGCTCAGCGACCGTTTGTGGCGTTGAAAGTGGCGATGTCCCTCGATGGAAAGATCGCTCTTCCCGATCGGACGAGTCAATGGATCACCAGCGAGGAATCCCGGGCGCGAGTGCAGATCCTGCGCGGGGCTTACGATGCGGTTTTGGTAGGCGTCGGTACTTTTTTGCACGACAATCCAAGTCTGAATTCGCGTGACCCGCGCTTTGTAACCAAGGCCACACGGGTGGTGTTGCTAGATCCTGAAGGTCAGAGTCTTGAGCGGCTCACTTCGGCGAAGTTGCTCGCGGTGCGTGCGCCAGAAAATGTCATCGTGGTGACCCGCGAGGCCGCGCGCTTGCCAAAGGGGGTGCGCGTGATACATTTACCGCTGCAAAACGCTGAATTCCCCTTGGTTCGTTTACTAAATGAATTATATTTACAAGGGATCACATCGCTGTTGGTGGAGGGTGGCGCCGCGACCTACGCGGCTTTCGTAGGGCAGGATGTAGCCGATCGTCTGTACGCATTTGTGGCGCCAAAGCTTTTGGGCGACGGATTGAGCTGGCTTTCGGGCTGGTCCGCCGGATCAATGGACAGGGCGCTGCGCCTGATTCAGCCGCGCAGCGAGGCTTTGGGCGAGGACGTGCTGATCACTGGCCGGCTGGGTGTCCCAGCCAAGTCCCCAACTTAGCTCTAGATTTTTACCCTTGCCTCAAATTGATCTGCCTATTCTTCCGATAGGTTAAGTATGCGTGGTTTCAGGATTCGGATGTCCCTCCGCTATAAGCTCTTGTTGCTTTTGACGGCCTTGCCAGTGGCGAGTTTGGCGGTTTACCTCGTGATGGCCACCGATCTATTTCAACAGGACAAGGTGGCTTACGTGTTTGACTCGAGTGCGGCGGTCTCACGCTCGCTCGCCACTGAGATGCGCATTGAATTGCAAGGCGCTTATTCTTCTCTGCGCACGATCGTTGAAAATTACGATTTCGACAAACATGAGTTCAGTCAGTTCGGCCAAGACCTGTTCAATAAAAATTTGAAGGCGCACGCGGTTTTACTCTTTCGCCACGAGACCAGCGGCAGTTACACCAAACTCGGAGTCTTGGTTAAACCCGAAGATTCGGCGAAGACGTTTGCCACCGACGAGGGCACTTTGCAGCATCTGCGCGAACAGGCAGTGCAAAATACGTTGGCCGTTCATGACAACAATTTGGGTGCCGGCGTGATCAGTTTGTCCTTTCGCTTGGGGGAGAAGGAAGAGCCAGATCATATGGTGGTGATGGCTCTCTATCAGGCTGAGGATATCGTCAATGCGCTCGATGGTACCGGTCTCTATTCGAGCTTGGCCATGACTCGCAGCGGGAGCTTAAGCATGGGCGGCACCGAACTCTCGCCGAAAGATACAGCTCTGTTGCAAGGTTTACTAAATTCGAAGTCCAATGAGGGCACCGCCGAATCCAAAATGGCGGACGGCAAAATTTACTTAATTTCCTATGCTTCGGTTGGCCTCGGAGATATGACGGTGGTGTCGCGGTTAGATAAGGCCAAGGCGCTAAAAGCTGTCGAGGTTCTGGTCGCTAAATCACTTTTGTTTTTCGTCGCGCTGATTGCGATGACTCTGATTATCAGTGTATTTGCGTCGATCCAATTGACGTCGGCTTTGCGCGAGCTGTTTGAGGCGACCAAAAAGATCACCCAGGGTGATTTCAAAGTGCGCGTGAAGGCGCGCTCAAACGACGAAGTCGGCGGTCTGGCGGAAAGCTTCAATACCATGGCGGGCGAGGTCGCACGTTTGATGACCGAGACCGCGGAAAAAGCCCGCATGGAAGGCGAGCTCGCCACGGTACGCACGGTGCAAGAGACCTTGTTCCCTGCCGCCAAAGTGAAATTTGGACCGTTGCGCATCATGGGCCACTTTGAGCCGGCCAGTGAGTGCGGTGGCGACTGGTGGAGTTATTCGCGCGTGTCTGACAAAATCTATTTATGGATTGGTGATGCGACCGGCCATGGCGCGCCTGCGGCGTTGATCACCAGTGCGGCGCGCTCGGCGGCCGCGGTCATTGAGGATTTGCCCGACATGACTCCAGGAGCTGCGTTAAGGATTATGAACCGAGCCATTCATCAGACCTCAAAAGGCTCGATCATGATGACATTTTTCTTGGCCAGCATTGATCTCGCCAATGGCAGCTTTACTTATGCCTGTGCCAGCCACGATCCCCCTTATTTACTCAAGCGCACCGGGCAGAAATTAACTCGTAAAGACTTGCTGCCCCTCAATGAAGTTAATGGGCCGCGCTTAGGTGATCAAAAAGATTTTAAATATGAAGAGTGCACGGTGGAATTTGAGCGCGGCGATCAGATTTTTCTCTACACCGACGGAATTTTAGATATCGAAAGCCCCGATGGCAAAAAATGGGGCGAGCGCATCTTTCTTAAAACTTTGCTAGACAGTGCCAACCTTAATGAGAATGTCGATTCGAAGGTCGAGCATTTACTCAAAACCCTTAATGGATTTCGCGCCGGTACCCACCTGATCGATGACGTCACTATGGTGATGTGCGAGTGGGAAGCTGAAAACCGGATGGCGGCATGAGAAACGCACGTCGCGTCGTACGGGGCGCACCTTGGCAAAAGGAAATCAGAGTGGGTGATCTGACCCGCACTGATGCCTCTTGCATAGGCATCGGCGCGGGACTGGATCCGGTGCAAATGCTGACCTTGGCTTTGGACCACGGCTATCGCCATATTTGCCAAAAGGGCGGTCATTCTTTTGATCAGGAGCTCGCTTCTGCCGCAACCATCATTGCAGCGCCCGAGAACTATCTGCACTTTCCCGTCGCCACGATTCTCTCGCCGAGCAAAATCAATGTCGTCGCTGAGCGCGAGAATATCTTGTTGGATGAGCGCTTTAACTCCTCAAGTCAAAAACTGGATGTGATGGAGACTTTAGTTAAAGCCATGGAATCAAAACCGATTTCGCAAACCATTCTCGAGGACGTAAAATCGGTGGCGGATGAGTTGTTTACCAACGCGATATACAACGCGCCTTTTGTGGATATCAATACCCATCACAACCCGGGCATCAGTCGACAGCGCGTCGAAGTGAAACTGGACGGTGGCAGATTCGCGCGGATCTTTATGGCGATTCATCAAAGTCGCCTGATCATCGGTTGTGAAGATCCTTACGGTAGCTTGAATCTCGAAAACTATTTAAAAAAGATCCAGATGTCTTACGCAGTAGGACCGGCCGCGACAATGAACTTCGGTCCTGGCGGCGCGGGCATCGGAAGCTATATTATATTTAATGCGGGGGCTAGTCTCTATTTTGGAGTTTGGCCCAATCGTGCGACGATATTGAGCTGTGTGCTTCCGTTGGGAATGAGCAATCGTCAACGAATTCAATTGCCCAAACATTTTCACCGTATTCAAAGCTGAGGAGGAAGATATGAGTTTTTCAATCAAAAAAAATCCTGAAGGCGCGCGACTCGCGATCGCGGTCGCGGGTAACGTCGACGAAGACGCTAACTTTGTTCCGGTGGATATCGGGGCGTTCACGCAGGTGGTGCTCGATCTGCAAGGAGTGTCAGCGATCAACTCGGTCGGCATCCGCGAGTGGATCAAGTGGGTCAAACAGATTCCCACTACGGTTCAGCTCACTGTGCGCAATTGTCCGAAGATCGTGGTGGATCAAATCAATATGGTCGCGGGATTTTTGCCACCGGCCACGGTGATCGAAAGTTTCTTTGTGCCCTATTACGCCGATGCCACGGGCAGCGAAAAAATGATTTTGTTTTCCAATGGCAAGGAATTCAAAGGCGGCGCCCTCACCCCGCCGGGCGAGGTAAAGGATGATTCAGGAGAAGCAATGGAGATGGACGTGATCGAAGCTAAATATTTTAAGTTTTTAAAGAATGCTTGATTACAGCGTCTTTGATTCATTGATAGACGCCACTTTCGTGGTCGATGAGAGTGGTAAGATCGCCTACTGCAATGACGCAGGGGCGACCTTTTGCCAAACGTCGGTCCGGCGCGTGGTTGGAAAGCTAATGCTCTCGGACATCTTCGCGGTGTCAGAGCCCGATATCTTTCCATTCACACCGACTTCGCAGGGCTATGATTCACCGACGCCGTTGATTGAAACTGAATACACTTTGCCTAAAGGTGACAAAGCCGGGAAAGTCCAGCTCAGCGTGCGCATGATCAATGCGGGAAACTGGATATTTTTTATTCACGACGTGACTCTCGAAGAAGCGCTCCACTCCAAATACCGCTCGGAGCTGATGCAAAAAGAGGAGTACGCGCGCAACCTCGAAAAATTGGTCGAAGCCCGCACTGCCGAATTGCATAAGGTCAATCAAACCCTCAACGCCATTCTCGATAGTCTCGGTCAGGGATTTTTCACCTTCGCCGCCGACGGCCGCTGTGGGGACGTGTTCACCAAAGCTTGCGAAGACATATTGCAAGGCGTGCCCAACAGTCGCAAGGCGTGGGAAGTCCTCGATGTGCCGAGCAAAGAGATTGAACAGTTCAAAACTTGGATGGATTCGTCATTCACCGAAGTCTTGCCTTTTGAGGATCTGAAAAACTTAGGCCCGAGTCTTTTTCCCCATCGCAATGGCCGTCGGGTGGTTTTGGAATACTATCCGATTCGGCGCGCGCAAAAGGCCATCACCGATATTGTGGTGGTCGCCACCGACAAGACCGCGGAATTTCAGGCGCAAGCCGCGCTTGAGGTTGAACGTCACTATGCCGCGATGATCGTCAAATTTGTTAAGAATCGCGACCAATTTTTGCAATTCTTGGCCTCTGTGCGACTGACGATTCAGCAACTTTTTACGCTTGCGGCGCAGCCCATCGATTCCGAATCCTATGCGGAGAGTTTCCGCGTTTTGCATACGCTCGAAGGCGAAGCAGGCACCTTCTCCCTGCGCGAACTGCGCCAGTTGTCGCGTGACAGCCAACAGGTGCTTGAACCGTTTAAGGCTTCACCTGCGCTGCCCGCGGACGGGCAGAAATCCTATGTCGCGACACTCACTGTGATGAAAGAAAAATATGAAGAATTCCTGGTGGAAAATCAGGGAATATTTGGTGTATCCAACGGCGAGGCTCCGCGCATGGTGGAGTTGCCCTTCGCCAATTTGGAAACCTATATGGAGCACCTACAAAAATATGATGCCTCAGAAGCCTTACGCTCGAGCTTCAACGACTTGTTTCTAAAGGTTCCGATCGATTCGCGCCTTAAATACTTCGACGGTCTGATGCAGGCGGTGGCCGAAAGCCTCAATAAAAAGGTCAAACCTCTGATGATTGAGGGCGGGGACTTGAGAATTTTTCCGGAGCCTTATGCCAAGTTCTTTTCGAGTCTGGTGCATGCTTTCCGCAATGCTGTGGATCATGGGCTTGAGGACCCGCTCGAGCGCGAGTGGGCAGGCAAGGACCCGGCCGGCCTGGTGCGGGTAGAAGTTACCCGCGCGGCGGGTGTCCTGCATATGAAAATTACCGACGACGGCAAGGGCATTGACCCCGCTATGATACGTAAAAAAGTGGCTGAGAAATTTCCCACACGCGACTGCACCAAGATGTCCGATGAAGAAGTGATTCAAGCCGTACTTTGGGCTGGGTTTTCGTCACGCGATACCATTGGCGAATTTTCTGGACGAGGGGTGGGACTCGATGCGTTGTATGAAGAAGTATTAAGCATTGGCGGCACTCTTCACTTAAGATCAAAAGTAGGCCAAGGAACAGTTCTGGAAATATCGGTTCCTGACCTGGGCACCGAAATGGCTTTTCGCAGGAGCGCCTGATGTTTGCCAAAGAAACCCATGTTTTAGTTGTCGATGATTCACTAAACATTCGCCGAATTATCGTCGATTCCTTGCAGCGCTTGGGTTTTGTGAAAATCACTACAGCGGAAGATGCTGTCGAGGCCCTTGGCAAAGTGAAGTTTTTTGCCAAGACTCCCCACGCCATTGGTCTAGTGCTTTCCGATTTGAACATGCCCGGGCCGAGCGGCCTTGATTTTCTACGCCAGATTCGCACCGAAGCGGATTTTGTGACGTTGCCCTTCCTGCTGGTCACTACGGAGTCTGAAAAGGGCGCTGTGATCGAAGCCGCCGCGGCTGGTGTTAGCGGCTATATCGTCAAGCCATTCAATCTAGACACTCTCACGGTGAAGATTAAGGGTGCGTGGAAAAAGCACCATCCTGAAGTCGCAAGCTAAGTCCCTAACAATACATTAGCCTCGTCGACTTTCAGCGCTAAGACGCCGATATAACTTACAATGAGAAACAGTGCCAAAATCCTAGTGGTGGATGACGACAAGGTCGCTGCCCATGCACTCGCCGAAGTGGTAAAGCGCATGGGCTTTAAGCCGATTGTAGCGCACAAGTCCACTGACGCCCTAAATATTGTGCGTCTGCAGACGGTGCATGCGGCGCTGGTTGATGTGCTGCTGCCCAAAATTCAGGGCGTCGAGTTGGTGGCGGAATTTCGCAACACAAAATTCGCCGACAATCCGGTGATTTTTGTAAGTGGTGTATTCAAGGATAAGACTTTTATTACAGAGACCCTCAAAAAGACTCGCGCCGTGGATTTTTTAATCAAACCTTTTTCGGTTGAGGATGTCGAAGCGGTCTTACAAAAATATTTGCACAGTCTCATGGTGTTGGAAAAGTGGAGCGTTCAGTCGCTGCTGACTAAAAAACTGAAGTCGGACCGCGAACGTGCCAAAGCGATCGAACATTTGGAAAAAATCGAAGGCCTCGATTTACCTTTTGTGTTGAGCATTCTCATGGAGGTCGGCAGCTCTGGCCATCTCAACATCGTCAATGACAGCGGCGAAATCTTCGGCGTCACCCTAGTCAAGGGCACTATCTCGGAAGTCGACTGCGCCGATTCGCAGGCCACGGCAATCCTTAACCTGATTAGTAAAGGGTTTCTGAGCCAGGACGACTGGGATCAATTTCAACAGACCGCCGGCAAGCGCTTGATTCTCGACAAGCTGGTGGAAGAGGGTTTGGTCAGTCCGCACGCGGTAATCAGTGTTCGTCATGACCAAATCATGACCGATGTGCGCGCAATTTGCGGCGGTGAGGTTTTACAAGTCAATTTTGTCCCCCACGAAGACGGCGAAAAACCGCCCCGGCACGCCGTCCAACTCAGTGAGCTGATGGACATGCTGGAGGCCTCACTGGCGGAATTTTTTCCGCAAAGCTATTTGGCGGAATTTTATAAGTCCGTCAAAGACTCTCCCATACGCATCGTTCGCGATGTGCAAGGAGCGCAGTCCGTGTGGCAAGCAAAAGCCATCCCGGATTTTGCAGTCTTGCGCGCTTGTATTGAACAAGGCGGAACGCTTGAGCAAGCCCGCGCGGAAAAGCCAGAGTCCGAAGCGCACTTTTATCAGGGCTTGCATTTTCTGGTGCTCAACCGCGCGGTTATGTTTGACGATCCTAACCGCGCTAAAAATCTGCAAACAACGATGGAGCGCTTCAATATTCTCTTTCACGAGCTGCAAAACAAAACTCCCGACCGAGTGTTCGAATATTTTGGCGCCAACCGGAATTCCGCGCCGAAAGTGCTACAAACAATTTTTGAAGAGTACGCCAAATCCAACAATCCCGAGCGGCTCGGGGCCGATGCCACGCCCGAACTCAAAGATCTGTGCCGCAAATGCTACGCCATCGTCGAAAATGCCTACGCGGTCATGAGCGACGACAACAAACGTCAGGAACTTCAGGAACAGCTCAAAAGCGCCGTGGCCGGAAATCAAGCCCGCGCGCAAACTCTGATGAAAGAAGGCCTCGAACTGCTTCGTCGCGGTCAGGCCCCCGAGGCGCTCAAGGTGCTAACCGAGGCTGAGACTCTCTACGTCACCAGCCGCATTATTTTTATAAAGACCTGGGCGGAAATCAAAAGCTCTCCCGAGGGTCTGGGAAAACTGCGTTTGACCGATTTGGTGCGCATCCTTGACAAGACCTCAGTGGAAGACAAAAAGTCGCCGTTTTACTTTATGGCCATTGGCTTGGTGAAGGCCGCGCTCGGTGACGCCACAGCACCGTCGCTGTTCGAAAAGGCGCTCGACGTAGATTCGCAATTTGCGGAAGCGCGGCGCGAATTGAATCGGCTTCAGTCTCCGCAGGGCATCGCTCCCGGCGATAAGAAATTAGATATTCTCAACGGTGACATCACTGAGATCGTGAGTCACATCTTTCGCCGTAAGGCCGACTAATTTTCGAATATTTTGTTGCAAGATCGACTCCAGCACATGAACCTCATGGCGGCTTGGCCGATTTTGTAAAAGCAGCCGACGCAGGGTAAGATAGGCACTGGACCGCCGCGCGCGAATGTCAAATCCCATCGCCGTCAGCCATTGGCGAATCAGCTGATCCGGAAAATAGAATTTCTGCACAGGCTCGATGACCGAGCCCTTAACTTGGCTGGGCAGCCGCGCGGGTTGAAACCGTTCGCGCACGATATAAAGCGCTAGCAACGCCGCCTGTGCCAGATTTAAACTCGAAAAATCGCCGAAAACCGGAAGGTGAACGGTGAAATGCACGGAGGCCAAATCCGAGCTCGCCAAGCCACAGGCCTCCGGTCCGAAGATCAGATAGAGCACCGGCGGCGGAGGGTCCGCGAGCCTAGCAAGCGTCTCCGCGAGCGGAAAAACTTTGCGCTTACGTCCCGCGCGGCGGCTGAAGGCCAGGCGTATACCGTCTTCCTCACAGGCATAAAACCCGTCCCAATCCGAATAAACAGTAACTGTTTGTAATTTCTGTTGGGCTCCCGCGGCCATTTCTTTGGCTTTGTCGTCCAGCACACAAGCTGGCGCGATCAAGATTAGGCGATCGGCGCCCATATTGGCCATGGCCCGAGCCACGGCGCCGACGTTGGACGCATACTCTGGTCGGGCTAATACCACATTGATTTTCATTGCGCGGCCAGGTTGATGCCGTCCTGAATGCACTCGGAGAAATGCGCGGAATTCGCGGCCGTGCGTTGAAGCACTGCCAGCAATTTTTCGCGCAGTAGAGGTGCACAGTATTGGTGATGACTCAATTCGAGCAATTCGATTCCCTGGAGCCAATCGGGCGCGGGTTCACTCACATAAGCCGCGATCATCGGCGCCAAAATCGGGCCGTCTTTTTTATGGCGTCGCTCGCGCAATTCCTGAAACTGTTGCTGACGTTTTTTCTGAGCGGCTGAAAAGGCTTTGGTGGGCACCCGACTGGAAGCAAAGTCCTGATCGACGTTAAAACACGTTCGGTCCGCGGGCCCGCCAAAAACCGAGATCACCTGGTTTCCAACCGCCATGTCAAAGGTGCCCCAAGCGGGATCATAAAGCATCACATCGCCCCACTGCACGCGGCAATCTTTCCAGCTCAACACTGTCAATACCGTTCCGGCGTATGTCCAATTCAAAATTTCACCCTCAACGCGCACGCCACTGGCGAATTCGAGCGAGGCACGTTGACCTTGGCGAATTCCTAGGCGGGCGAGATTATCTGGCGAAAAAGTCGAAAGGCACCGGTTTTGGCCCGCAATCGTTCCCACTGGCGTCGAAAACCCTTGGGCATGGTGAGCAGTCGATTGTCCCTTTAGTTCGCGATTCTGCACCCCTAATTGACAGGGTCCCGAAAAATGCAAATAGGCAGGTTCGCCGTTGGCGGTAGGTAAGAATTTGGTGAGTACGCCCGAAATCTGGATGCCCGAATTCAACTGCACCGAATTCACCGTCCCGGCGGCGATCGCGGTATTCAAACCAAACACTCCGCCGCGCCGGTATGACAAGCGGGGTGAAAACTCCCCGAGCACCTGGCTCAAATGCGAAAAACTCTCACACACAAAAAGCTGCGGCTGGGGTTCGGTGATGTCATAGGAAAAATCCACGCAGTTCACCGTCAGCGGGATCTTTTTCACCCGCTCGCTCAAACAATGGCGCGATTCACCCACCGACGACAATAGTCCAGCGCCGAAAATCTTCGGCCGTTGCATAGTGCCGATCAACCCATATTCCGCCGTCCACCAATTCATGCGCGACAACAATGCGGCTTCGGAGACTCCAGTCATCGAGTTGTTGAGGGCGGTCAACCTGCTTTCCGCTTGCGCGATCTCCGCTGCGGTGGAATGCGGATTTTCTTTGAGATCGCTGAGGTAGCGGATGGCTTCATATTGTGCAAAGTCTTCTTTGCTGTTGATCGAGTTTCGGGCCACTTCACCATACTGGCGCAGATAGGCGCTATACTCACGATTCGCCAAAAATGGTGCATGGCCCGCAGCTTCATGCACGATATCGGGAGCCGGGGTGTACTGCAAATGTTCAAGCGTGCGCATATCGCTGGCGATGGGCAAAATGCCGAGCGCCTGAAACTCCATAAACGCCGCGGGCGGAATAAAGCCGCTCACCGGTACCGCGCCCCAACCCCACTTTTCCAATGCCTCATCGATGCGCTCGATATGCGGAATGGTGTCGGTGGCGATTCCCGTCTGTTGCAAACCCGCGCGGTAACCATCATACGCATTCGGGTCCAGAAAGTGACGTAGCTGACGCATGACAAAGCGCCACGTGGCCTGGTCTTCTGGTGTGTAGCGGCTGTAATCCTGCGCCACCGTATAGCGGCGCAGATGCTGGGGCAAACGTGCACGGGTCGACGACGTCATAGATAAGGATCCGTTTGCAGTAAATAGCCTTTGACGTAGTCGTGGACCGCCCTCTCCAGCGGCCAAGCCGGCGACGCTATATTTTGGGCGTGCAGGCGCTGCATTTTCGCTTCGGTAAAATATTGATACTGATTGCGAATGTTCGAAGGGATATCCATCCACTCAATCGCGAGCGGCTTATCCATCGCTTGGAAAGTGGCCTGTGCTAGGTCAAGCCAAGTGCGTGCGCGCCCAAACCCCATATTGTATATACCTGATTCCACCTCGGGCCGGGCCATCATTGCGCGCATCCACCCGGTAATGTCTTTGATGTAAATAAAATCGCGCAACTGCTCGCCGTCGCGGTAGTCGGGGTGGTGGGACTTGAATAGTTTAAGTTTACCCGTAGTGCGAATTTGGTTGAACGCCTTACACACCACGCTGCTCATCTCACCCTTGTGATACTCGTTCGGACCAAACACGTTGAAAAAGCGCAGGCCATGCCATCGCGGGGGGGTGCGCTTTTGCTGCAAAGCCCAGATATCAAATTTAAGTTTGGACCAACCGTAAAGGTTGAGCGGCCTGAAGTCGCTGGGGTCGCGGGCGTCGTCAAACCCCAGCTTGCCGTCGCCATAGGTGGCGCCACTACTGGCATAAAGCAACGGAATCTGCCGCTCAGTGCACAGTTCAAAGATCTTTTGCGAGTACTCGACGTTGTTGGTTTGCAAGTATTGTTCGTTGGTTTCGGTGGTCGAGGAGCAGGCGCCCATATGCAGCACGCCCTCGAGACCGGCGTTCGATTGGCGCAAGTAACTGAAAAGGTCGTTAGCCGCCACAAAGTCTCGATAGCTGCGTTTGGTGAGGAGGGACGGACGCTCCGCGGGCGGCACATGATCCACCAGCAGCAGGTCATCCAGGCCGTGCTGGTTCATCTCCCACACGAGCGCACTTCCGATAAAACCTGTCGCACCGGTAATTAGCCACATGCCCCACAAAGTATGGGATTTGCCGGGTCACGCCAAGCGAAAAGTCATGGCAGCCGGGGCGCCATGGCATAAGGCCAACACTATGTGCTACTGTGCAGCCGCTCGGTAATGATTTTGTACTCAGTTTCCATAAACTGTGACGCCGACGGATCTTGCCTACGGATTTTCTTGATTACTAATTTAGCCTGATTAAAACGCTCGGCTTTGATCAGCATGGTGACGTATTTCTGGGTTACGGTGATTTGCCAAACTTCAGGCTTAGATTTGAGAATATAATCAAAATTCTGAGCCGCAAGATCGATGTCGCCTGCCTCAGCTAAGGCGCGGGCATAATCATAGCGTGCGCTCAGATCCGGCTTTAACAGCCTCTGACAGCCAGATTTCTTGCTCATGGGTCGATCACCTGCAGAGCCACCATTTCTGATGAATGGATTCCCGTCCGTTACCCGTTGAGGCAACCTAAATATCCTCACGATAGCCATGCACCACCGAGAGCAAACTGCGCACGATCGGCTGAATCTTGCCATTCGGTCTTTGTTTAGTTGTCACATAGTCGGGATTGAGCGTTTGCGCTCCGACCAGGTTTTCAATCGCCACTTGAATCTCCGCGTCGGATAATCCCCGGCGGCGGTAGCGCAGAATCTCTTCCACGATGTGAATCAGGGCATTGCCGGTCACGCGGCCTTGGGCATTGATACCGCCCGCGCGTGTGGCGAGGAGAGCGACGGATTTACCCCAAGTGACAGGGGTGGAAACCCGTTTCAGCAAGCGAACATAGAGTTGTTGCCAGCGCATGATCTTGCGATCGAGGCTTTCATAAAGTTTTCGATCCTTGCGCTTCGCTTGGGTGGACAGAATCCAGGCAAAGAAATCTTTGCAGTCTATCAATGGCACAGCGGCAAACGTACATGTCGCCAAATGGCGTGGCATTAACGCGAGAGGCATACGCATATTGAAAATCGCCGGGCGGTGAATTCCGTCAGCCACTTTACGCATTTTGCGCGCGGTCTTGATCCGCTCGAGGGCGTAGTGGGCCGAAAACAGCACCTCCACATCTTTGCGGTGGCGATTGAGCAAAATGCGGCGAAGCGGCTCCACAAAACCGATTTGATATAGAAATCGATCGAGGCAATGCAAGTGAAACAGCTTATCGAACTGGCGCACGCACGCGGCCTTTTCAAACGTCACCCACTTGCGTTTTTGCCCCGTCTTTAAAAAATCCACCAGTTGCGCGAAGGTTTGCACAATATCACGGGCCTTTTGCCGCTGCTCATTGAGATTGGTCGAAAACCTTTCGACATCGTCATAGCGGTATTGATCGTGGCGCAGGCCAAATTGGCGAACGCTGCCGTAATCGATAATGCCGGCGTCGGCGAGCACATTGTCTCCATCCCAATCCAGCCAGGCAAAAATATATTCACGATCGAGCACGGCGGTAAAGCGGGCAAACGAACTGGAGAGCTCTTCCAACATTTTACTATAGCGATCTTTGTCGTCGGGTTTAATCAACCAAACTTTGTTGGCAAACTGGCGCGCGATAAAGTAATCGACGGCGCGTTTTAACGGCTCGATCTTGCCTTGCTTCAAATACAAAAATAAATGCGCCGGGCGAATTAGGTTCGGGGCCGCGCGTACGCCAATGCCCAGGCCCTTGCCAAGATCGACAATGGCCAGCACGCGCTCGGTGGAAATGCCATTACGATGAAAAGTTTCCGCCATGATGGCCGCGCCAAAGAGCTCATCGATCTCCGCCATGCCGCAGCCGTAGCCGTGATCATTGTTGCCAGATTTCAAAGGCTCACCGGCTTGCACCACGCCTGGTGCCAACGCCGTAACCCCGGTGCCGCGCGAAGACACATCCCACAGCCGGCCTTTGTTGGCGACCACGCCATTCCAGATGCAGCGGCCGTCGCCACTGGTGCGCCCGGTTTTGTCAGAGTGTTGCAGTTGCAAGTAGCGCGTGGCCATATAAGTGTGGGGCTTCAAAGTGTCAGTGGCATAGCGGGTGTTGCGCTGCTGATCGTACTCGTTGACGATACGCAAACAAAATGTGTCTAAAATCTTTTCTTGTAATTTGCGGTTCATCCGGTGTGGATGATCCTTATCGATTAAACCCATTTCCTTGGCCAAATCAAAATTGAAATAAGAAACTTTGCCGCTCGATAAGGTGCGCACGGGATAGAGGATCAATCCCTCGGGCACGCTAGTTTGCCACGGATGGCGCCCGTCCAACTGCTGAAAGGTCTCATAGTCGTCGGAGTGAAATACCTTTGCTGCTTTCATAACCCTCTCGAAACTCTTCGGATGATCCACGTCCAGACCTTAGGGGGTTGGGGCGGGAACAGCGTGCATACTCGGAACCGCCAGACCGGGCAACGGCAAATGACAAACCGGCATAGGTTCGCTGGCCTATGAACATCTTTGTGACTGCTTTTGAAGTGTGGCATTTTGAGACTCATTGGAGCCGATCCAGTATGCCCGAGGCCATTGATATTATCCTTATTCCGGAGGCCCTGTGCCAGTCTGCCATGGGCCCTATGCCAGAGGTCCCACCCAATTCAAACGAACATTACCCGGGTGAATCCGCCGAGCGGCGATGCAAAATTTGTCACCTGTCCCTGATAAATGCGGGCGACCGCATGCTGGACCTGATTTCCATAGACAAAAAAACGCAAATCGAACTTCCAATTGCTCAATACGCTGCGCGGGTCTTCGGTCGGCATCTTCTGTGCCGGGGTGAACTGCTGAATGAGGATATCTTCGTGCATAAGACGCTCAAAGACTTTACGTGATACACTTTCTCCGCGATAAACCGATTTTCCACCATAGGAACGTTTGGGCTTAAAAAACAATCGGCGGCGATCGAGCCAAATTGCTTCTGGCGATGCAAACGCCGACTTCTCAAAGGTAGGAATCAACACTCTTTGCACGCTCGCGATTTCTTCAGGCGTTGCGCCCACGGCCTGCAAAAAATCCGAGGAAGTGAATTGAATCAGTCGCTGTTTGTCGGCCAAAAGCCAATATTCGCGAGGACTTGGCGAAACGCACGCCGCTCCACCCACGTACCCCGCGCGTAGACTCGCGTGCTGCGGACTCTGCAGATAAAAATCCGTGAGCCGGTTATAAACCAAATCAATACGGTCGCCGTGCGCATTTTGCAGAGCTGGACCTGCCGCCACGAAATCGCGGCTTTCGACTAACTCCGCGTTCCAGCCGCAAGACCGGAGCCAGTCCTTATACATGAGAAATTCAACGTACATTTTTTGTTGAGCAATCTCTTCGTCGGTGATGGCAATGCGAATATGTGGACCGGCTTTGCCCCACGCCGCAAGTTCCGCCGCGAACGACGCCTGCAAGCGGGCGAGCTGCGGGCTGTCCTCGACGCGTGTGTCAGAATGAGTCATCTCCAGCAGCGTTGTTAACAAATAGCCCGAGGCATTGGTGTTGATCTCCACCAAATGGCACTCGCCACTTTCGGTGGTGTGAAAATCATAAGCCATTAACAAAGACTGATAGGGGGGAGCAAAGTCCGAGATCTCCGCGATCGGTTCCAGCTGCTGAGCATAGGCCGGGCGCCGTGAAATCGCATAAAAAGCCTCAATCGCAGACTGCGCATTGGCCAAAACTGATTTGGGCAGGCGCAACTCGAGCGGCGAAATCAAATGATCCCAGCTGGGCGGAGTAATCTCCGTTAAACTGGGAAAATAATGAGCCGCCGCCGCGGTCAACTTCTTATAGAAAAAATGATAAGACAAAGTTTAGCTATTTATTTAGCGCCGACAAATTTTTCGCCTTTTTTCCAGCCGGCTCCGCACAACTCACCCGACTTAAGCCCTTGGACCACGCGCAAAATCTCTTTACTGTCGCGCCCAACGTTTAAGTTGTGAATCCCCATATATTGGATGCGGCCTTCGGGATCAATGATAAAAGTTCCACGGGTGGCGATACCCTTGTCTTCTAGTAAAACGCCGTAGTCGCGGGACAAGCGTTTGGTCACGTCACCGATCAAAGGATAACCCAGATTGCCGAGGTCATCTTTAATCCAGCGGCGATGCGAGTGCACGCTATCGATGCTCACGCCTAAAACTTCGGCGCCTTCATTGCGGAAATCCTTCAGGGCATCGCGGAACTGCGTGATCTCAGTTGGGCACACAAATGTAAAATCGAGAGGGTAGAAAAACAAGACCACCCATTTGCCTTTATAGTCAGCAAGATTGATATCTTTAAAATCACCACCATCCACAACCGCAGGTGCAATAAATTGCGGAGCAGGTTGACCAATCATCGGCATTGTAAGACTCCTTTGCTAGGTTTCGAATTCTAGGGTTGCCATAGATTCTCTTGATCAGCAAGGAATTGGCAAGGAGTGCAGAGCTATGAAAATCGTCACTTGGAACGTCAATGGCATCCGCGCCGTTAAGCAAAAGGGCTTTTTTGAATTTTGCGCGCGCGAGAAGCCGGACATCCTCTGTGTGCAAGAAACCAAAGCTCACCCCGATCAACTGGATGAAAGTCTACGTTCCTTCGACGGCTACCAAAGTCACTGGTCTGCCGCGCAGCGGCCAGGGTATTCGGGGGTTGCGACTTTTTTTCGCGAGCCGCCACTCGAAATATCCTACGGTATTGGAATTCCTAAGTTTGATGCGGAGGGCCGCGTACTGATCACACGCTTTTCCCAGTTCACTTTACTCAATATTTATTTCCCCAATGGCGGCTCGGGCGAAGAGCGCCACCATTTCAAACAAGAGTTCTTACGCCGCCTTCGCCAATATTTGCTTAAACGCCTCCGTTCAGGCGAGAATTTGATAGTGGTCGGCGATTACAACGTCGCTTACCTAGACATCGATGTTTACAATCCCCAAGCCTTGGCTGGGGAAAGCGGATTTTTGCCGGAAGAACGGGAATGGATGAGGAGTTTTTTAGCGGATGGATTTATAGACACCTTCCGATTGTTCCACCCAGACGAAAAGCGCCGCTTCAGTTGGTGGTCGTACTTACAAAACGCGCGCGCTGCGAACAACGGTTGGCGCATTGACTACATCTGCGTGTCTTCGGGTCTCAAAAGACATCTTAAATCCTGTCAAATTTATGAAGACCAAGCGGGGAGCGACCATTGCCCGGTGATTGTGGAGCTGAACTCGTGAGAATCGGCGCACTCGTGCTCTTCATTTTTTGCGTAAAAGCCGCGGCGGCCGGCGACCCTGCGTGCGCCAAAAACCCGACAACTTTGCGCAAGGGACCGGGCAGCCAATTTCCGGTGTCGTGGAAAGTGTCACGCTTTATGCCCTTTTTAAAAGGAGAAAAGAAAAATGGTTGGGTCAACGTGCAGGATTTGGAAGGCGAGACCCATTGGGCTCAAGCCCGCGATCTGACCACGTCCATGCAATGTTTGGTGGTGAAGTCCCCGGTTGCAACTCTGCGTAAGGAGCCTTCGACCTCAGCGGCCACCGCCGACCTGCGAAATGTGGATAAGTACACGCCTTTTAAGCGCACAGAGGCCCAGGGCGAGTGGTATCACGTGGAAGATGAGACCGGCCGGAGCGCTTGGCTACATGAATCCACTATCTGGAAGCCGACCAAGTTTTCAAACGTCGATTTTTAGCGACATGTCAAAGTGAGGATACGCCCAGGCGTCTCATTGTGAAACAATGAGTCGAGACCATTTTGAGTTTCAAATCCAATCATCTAGAATTATTTGCTAGTGGCGCGTATCGCGGGACCTTCGTCGCAGTGCACAGTCGATTGTAAGATGGTTTAAGAAAAACTCTTGCAAAAATAACACGGTTAATGTGTAAATAGTTCAGTTCCAAATTGGCACCTCATCTAAAAGGGCTTTGGAACAAGGACAATTATCCGGGGGGAATTACATGTCAGGTTTGACGCGAGACTTAGTCGAAAAATGCAAAGGCAAGCTCATCCACGCCAAGACCGATCTGCTCAATAGAGTGCGGGAGTCCCGCCAGGATCTACACAATGCCGACGACAACAAAGGCGGCGACGAAGGCGACCAAACCCTGCGCGCTTTGGCTGAGGCTGAATTCCTTAGCATGCACGAGCGCCTGCGCAAACAATTGATGGAAATCGAATCGGCCCTGGGCCGGATTGAAAAAGGCCTCTACGGTATTTGCGAAGAGACCGAAGAAATCATCGAACCTGATCGCCTGCTCGCGATCCCTTGGACACGCCTCAGCATTGAAGGCGCTGAAATTCGCGAAAGCTTGGGTAAGAAGTACGCCCGCTAAGCTTGGCTGAGAATCGTCCAGCCACAGAGCTTGTAAAGTAACCGAGCGCCCACATTCCCATCCCAGTCATTGCTGGGATCGGGGCTGGGCGAAACCTCATTGAGGTCAAAGCCGACAATCTTACGCCCACTTTCCACCGCCACCCGCAGCAAGTATCCCGCTTGATCAAAACTCAGACCGCCAGGTACCGGCGTTCCGGTGTGTGGACAGTACTCGGGGCTTAGGCCGTCAATATCGAAACTCACATACACTTGCTCTGGCAGGCCGCTGACGATGCGCTTGCAGATAGACGCCCATGCTTCACCTTCAAATAGCGCGCGCTTTAGATTCAGATCAAAGAAAGTTTCAACATGAACATTTTTCTCCATGAGCTGATATTCTTCTTCGGAAAAGTCGCGAATCGCGACCTGCACTAACTTTTGGGGCTTCCAAGTGGCGTGCATCACATTGTTCATGATTGAAGCATGACTGCGTTCGAACCCTTGATACTGATGGCGAAGATCGGCATGCGCATCTATATGTAGTATACCAAACGCGCCGTTGGTGGCTTCGCTCACCGCGCGTATCGCGCCTTCGGGCGAGGAGTGATCGCCTCCCAGCACCGCGGGGATCTGGCCCCGCGCTAAGATTTCTGCGGCTTGGGTGTGGACCCATTCGCTCATTTTCGCACAACCCTCATTGACCGCTTTGAGCGCACGCTGATCTTCTGCCGAGAGCGATTCGCCCGATTCCAAAGTCGCTCGCACGGTCAACGCAAGGCTTCGCAAATCGTCGTTGAGCAGTAACAACTCATGGGGCAGCGGCAGCAGATGATAACCCTTCTTATAGGAGTGGCCGAGTTCGAGATCGAAGAGATCGACTTGTGCTGATGCTTTAAGGATACGCTCGGGCCCGCGCGAAGTTCCGCCACCATAAGAAGTTGTCACTTCCCAAGGCACCGGGATAATCACGATCTCCGATTTTTCCGCAGTGGTGGGAATGCCGAATAGTCCGTCCGTATACGAAGCCGTGCCTCCGGGTTCAAAAGTGTTCATACCGACTCTCTCCTTATATAGTGAGGACCAAAATCAAATCTTGATAATTCATTCGAGTTGTATAAATTGAGGTCGCGAAAACGCATAGGCCTTAATGCATTGCGTTTCGATCCAGCGCAAGAGAAAAGTTAAACGGTCCGCAACAAGTAACGAACCAGTTATTAGGAGAACGTTTCATGATCCGCTCTAATTTAGTTTTGTTTGCACTGATGGCGAGTGTGAGTGCCGCCGCCTCGATTCCACCAATGAAAATCACACCGCTCGGCAAGCCTGACGCTCCCGTGAGCGGCACGCTCAACCGCAACGCCTCGGGTGAACCGGAGAGTCTTAACCCGCTTCGTATCAATGAACTCGAGTCCCGACATATTGCTGAGTACGTGGTCGAAGGCTTGCTTTACTTGAACCCAGACACCTATGAATTTCAGCCGCAGCTGGCCGAGAGCTATGAGGTTTCCAAAGATTCTCTGACCTACACTTTTCATTTGCGCAAAAACGCTCACTTCTCCGACAACACGCCCGTGACCGCGGAGGACGTGAAGTTCTCTTTTGATTTAGTCAAGGACCCCGCCTATAAAGCCACCGCGCGCTTACCGTACTATGACAATGTAGACAGCGTTGAGGCGGTCGACCCCGCCACCGTGCGCATCAAGATGAAGAAGAAGTATTTTTTAACCTTGATGGTTTTAGCGTCGTCATCAAACACTCCGATCGTGGCTAAACATATTTATCAGGATCCGAACAAGAAATTTGAAGGCGCGCCTCTCTTTGGTTCAGGTCCTTACAAAGTTGAAGTTTACAACCGCGGCAAGAACCTGATGTTGGTGCGAGATAACAACTGGTGGGGAAAAGAGTACGCGGATCAAAGGGGCTTTGGTAAATTCGAGCGCGTCAACTGGCACTTTATTAAAGAAGAAAACCTTGAAATCGAAATGGTCAAAAAGGGCCAGATCGATTACATGGAGCCCATCCGTGCTGAAAATTTTGAGAAGAAAGCCGTAGGCGAGCCCTTCGGAACCACCATAATCAAGGTGGCCGCCGAGAATCGCCGTCCCAAAAATTACGGATTTATCGGCTGGAACGAAAAAAACCCGCTGTTTAAAGATCGCAACGTGCGTGTCGCGCTTTCGCATCTGTTCAACCGCAAGCAGCTGATCGAAAAGTTTTATTTTGGCCGCTCGGTCGAAGGCCGCAGCCCGTTTTATTACAATAGCCCGTTCACCTCGCCGCAAATTAAACCCATTGAGTTCAATCCCGAAAAGGCCAAAGCTTTGTTGAAAAAAGCTGGCTGGGAAGACAGCGAGAAAAAAGGCATCTTGCAGAAGACTATCGACGGCAAGCCCGTGGAATTTCATTTTTCCCTGTTGTTACCGAATCGCGACGTGGAAAAATTCTTCACTCTCTATAAAGAGGACCTGAAAAAAGCCGGCATTGATATGGAGATTAAGCTGATCGAATGGAACACCTTCAGCAAATTGCTCGACGAACAAAAATTCGACGCGGTCACCTTGTCTTGGGGGGGCGGTGACGTCGAAGACGATTTGAAACAGATCTGGCACACGGACAGTTCGAAACCGGGCGGCTCCAACTTCATTTCCTATTCCAATAAGGAAGTGGACAACCTAATTGATAAAGCCCGCGAAGAGATGGACAAAAACAAGCGCAAGCTGATGTGGCAAAAGGTCAGCAAGCTGATCGCGGACGATGCCCCTTACACTTTTTTGTTCAATCCCAAATACGATCTCTACCTGTTGAACAAGCGTATTGGCTCGGTCAAGCCGACCTATCAGTACGACCTAAGCTATTTATTCTTTTACACCTCGCCCTTGCAGTAATCGCAAGGGGGGAGGGGCCAGCGCGTAGCTAGGCCCCGCGCAATCCAAGGAAGCCATGACAAAGTACGTATTCCAACGTTTATTGTTTATGTTACCGACTCTGTTCGGCATTACCTTGGTTTGCTTTGTGGTCATTAATCTCGCGCCTGGTAGCCCGGTCGAGCAGGCCCTGTCGAAAATGAAATTCGGTGGCAAATCTTCGGCGGGTAATTCGGGCGGTGTTTCTAACGAAGTGCTCGAGGCCATCAAAAAGCAATACGGCTTCGACCAACCGATGCATATTCGCTACCTGATATGGCTTAAAAACATTGTCACTTTGGATTTCGGCGAAAGCTTCACCTATCAACGGCCGGTGCTGTCGGTCATCGCTGAAAAGCTGCCGGTGTCCATGCAATTTGGTTTGGTCTCTTTGCTTTTGATTTACATGATCAGTATTCCTATAGGCATCGCCAAGGCAGTGCGCGACGGCACCCACTTTGATCTGTGGTCGAGCGTGATGCTGATGGTAGCGTATTCGATTCCGCCGCTGATTCTTGGGATTCTCATGCGCGTCTATCTCGCGGGCGGCCAGTTCCTCGATATTTTTCCCCTCGGCGAAATCTATTCCGACAGCTATTACTCCCTCTCAACCTGGGGCAAATTCTGCGACCGCGTCCATCACTTTATTTTGCCGTTAACTTGCTATGTGGTGAACGGCTTTACGGTGCTGGTGTTCCTAATGAAAAATTCCTTGATGGAAGAGATTCGTCTCGATTACGTGCGCACCGCTCGCGCCAAGGGCCTTGATGAGCGCACCGTGATTTACAAACATGCCTTGCGCAATGCTTTGATTCCGATCCTCACCGGGCTCGGCAGTTTTTTGACTGTGTTTTTCGCCGGCTCGATTATTATTGAACAGGTGTTCAATTTGGACGGCATGGGTCTGCTTAGCTACAAATCCATTTTGTCACGCGACTACAACGTTCTTATGGCGCTGATTTTTATCGAAAGCTTATTGGCGATGGCGGGCCGTCTCGTGTCGGATATCACCTACGTCTTGGTTGATCCGAGGATTGATTTCAAATGATTGAACGATGGATTAAAAACGATCTCACGCGTAAACGCCTGCGCCGTTTCAAATCGATCAAGCGGGCAGTGGTCTCGGTGTGGGTGGTAGTCTTTATGCTGTTCATCAGCGCCACTTCAGAATTTTGGGCCAACAGCAAGCCTATCGTTATGAGCTACCAAGGCTCAGTTTACATTCCCGTATTACGCGATTATCACCCAAGCCTCTTTAACCAAGATGGCTTCGTCACCAATTACCGAGTGCTCGACTTAAAAGCGCCGGGCAATTGGGCGCTCTGGCCGCCAGTTTCGTGGAATCCATTTGAATCCAATGAAACTTTAGCGACCTATCCAGCGCCTCCTACCCGCAACAACTTACTTGGCACCGACGACCGCGGCCGCGACGTGTTGTCGCGTTTGATCTACGGTTTTCGTTACAGCGTGGGCTTTGCTATATTGGTTTGGGTCTTTGCCTTTTCCTTGGGCGTGGCCGCCGGTGCAGTGATGGGCTACTGGGGTGGCCGAGTTGATTTGATCGGCCAACGTTTTGTGGAAGTTTTTGATTCACTTCCGTACCTACTCATGTTGTTGACCTTGATCGCGTTTTTGGGCGCTTCGATGACCATGTTGGTCGCGTTTTCCGTATTCTTGGGCTGGATGCGCATTTCGACTTACATGCGTGCCGAGTTTTTGAAATTGCGTAAACGCGAATTTGTGGAATCCGCAAAAGCGCAAGGCGTGGGCACTTTCCGCATTTTGTTTAGGCACATTTTACCCAATGGTTTAGGTCCGTTGATCACGTTTTCGCCAACTGAGATTGCGTCGAATATTACGACTCTTGCGATCTTGGATTATCTTGGGATGGGCTTACCTCCGCCGACCCCGAGTTGGGGAGAATTGCTGCAACAGGCGCAAGAGCACTTTACGATCGCCTGGTGGCTGGCGGTTTATCCGTCGCTGGCGATGGTGGTTTCACTGACCGCTCTAACTTTTATTGGTGAAGGTGTGCGTGAGGCTTATGATCCGCGAAAAACATTGACCTAGGTCTACCCCATGGGGCCCGTCGGCATCCTAGGTTTCATGACCCTGGGTCTCTCTCTGGATAGATCCTATGCCTAACGGCACAAGCTCGTGGTCCCCAAGCTGGGCATGAATATTGCGATGTAACTCCTCTACACATGTTGGTTAGTTCCCACAGCAAAAACACCGCTCAAAAACTAAACGCCAATGTGGAAATTACATTCCCCGGAGGAATCCTCATGCTACGACTCTTGCTTGTTTACCTGCTACTGCAATCCTCGCTAGCGCTAGCCGCGACCGAATTTCAGAGCTTTACGCCGCGGGCGAACTCCACTTTCCAGCTCACCGTCGGTCCAAAGGATAAGCCTGTAGTTCTTTCGGGTTCACTCGCGGAAAAGCAAGTGCGTTCGGGTCAGGTGATGGCCGCAGTCCAGGTTTACGGCAATTACGCGACTCTCCTTATCGCCTTGGACAGCGAAGAGATGGGCACGCTTTATGTTTTAAAGCTCGAAAACTCCATTTACCGTCCACTGAATGCGAAACCGATTGGGACGCCCAAGGGCACGATGATTAGCTACCTCGATCAGGCCATGACGGCGCTAAACAAGGACAATAATACGGAGACTTCGCTGCAGACCATGGTGCAGTTTTTTAATGATTATCCAAAATGGACACTCCACAATTTTCTGGATCAGATCGAGCTGGGCCACGTGCGTGCAGTGGCCGGCCGCAAAGCGACTCCCACCCCGGTCACCGAAACAGCCCCGCTGCGAAGACAAGAAGCGGTGACACCGCCCTCGAACCGTGAGCCCCCGCTTCCACCTCCCACGCCCTTGGGACGTCCCCCGTCTACCCCGCCTGACAGTTTGGCGCCCCCACGCTACGTGGAACCCCCACTAAGGACCGACCTTCCGCCCGCGCGACGGCGGTGGACGGATCAGCAATTGAACGAAGAACTCAGCCGTCGGCGGACCCGCAATATGCCGTTGGACCGGCGTGCAGTCGATGAATTTTTCGAGCGGAATTTTAGTAGGTACTAAAGACTGAGCCTCTTGCGTTTGAATCTGTTCCGGCTTGGGGATCGACCGGCTTTCATATCGGCAATGGCTTGATTTTAATTTTGCCAATCCGGTTTTTGACTGCAAAAACCCGATCAAGATGTAGTAATTGGAGATGAATCATGGGGGTGGCGATCAAACCGCGGCGTCAATTCCACACATTCGTGTTGAACAAGAAAAGTTAATTCGCCCACAGGGGTCCACCATGAATAGCGAACGCATGCAATTCTTCATCAATTATCCGTTCACCAAAACCAAGTGTCAGGATTAATCGATTACCAGCCCAAAATATAAGCGAACACTAGCGGCGCCACGATCGAGGCGTCGGACTCAATAATAAAGCGCTTGGAGCTTTTATCCAGTTTGCCCCACGTGATCTTTTCGTTGGGCACGGCACCCGAGTAAGAACCGTAGGATGTGGTCGAATCGCTGATTTGACAAAAGTAAGACCACTTCGGCGTTGAGCGCTCCATGTCTTGCTCCAGCATGGGGACGACACAGATCGGGAAGTCACCGGCGATGCCGCCGCCGATTTGAAAAAAGCCGATGCCTTGTTGGTTTTCGGTCTTCATATACCACTTGGCGAGCTCGACCATGTACTCAGGGCCAATTCGCAAACAATTTTTATTTATCGTCTCGCGCATTAAATGACCGGCGAAAATATTGCCGAGAGTGGAATCTTCCCAGCCGGGTACCACCATCGGCAGATTTTTTTGGGCGGCAGCGAGCAGCCACGAATTTTTCGGATCGATTTGATATGATTTTTCGAGCGAACCGTCCAACAGGATTTGATAAAAATACTGGTGGGGAAAATAGGCCTCACCGGCTTTGGTCGCCGCTTCCCATTTTTTGAGGATATGACCTTCGATGCGGCGTATGGCTTGCTCCTCTGGAATGCAGGTGTCCGTCACCCGGTTCAAGTGCTTCGAAAGAAGTTCCATTTCCTGATCCGGAGTCAGCTCGCGCCAATTCGGGATACGCACATAATCTTCGTGCGCCACCAAATTGAAAACGTCTTCCTCCAAGTTGGCGCCGGTGCAGGAAATGGCATGGATCTTATCGTTGCGGATCATCTCGGCCAGCGACAGGCCCAGCTCGGCGGAACTCATCGCGCCAGCTAAGGTCACCATCATTTTACCGCCATTTTCAAGGTGGCTGTTGTAGGCCTCGCTAGCGTCTTTCAGAGTCGCTGAATTGAAGTGACGGAAATGCTGGTTTATAAACTGGGTGATCGGTCCCGGCCGTGATGTTGCCATTGGTCTGTTCCTTTTTTTGGGGAAAAAAGGGCATTGCCGATTCTTCCGTTAAGTAAGTGTAGCTTGAAAGTCCGCGCTCATAGTGCTCGAGCAAGAGACGGGCCTCATAGCGCGATATCGAACCTTTTAAAATGCTGCTCTCAGTAGCCTTGCGCACGCGCTCGAGCAGATCGGCGCGGTGATACTCGACATAGGCCAAAACTTCTTTGACGTCGTCGCCTTCAACCACGTGATCAATCTGGTATCCGCTTTCGTTGAGTGAAACGTGAACTGCGTCGGTGTCACCAAACAAATTATGTAAATCGCCTAGAATTTCTTGGTAGGCGCCGGTCAAGAATACGCCCATGTAATAAGACTGGCCGGGCTCGATGCCATGAACTTCCAGGTATTTTTGTTCGCCGCCGGTTTCGGCGTCGATGAAATTAGTAATGTGACCGTCGGAATCACAGGTGAGATCGACTAAGATCGCGCGCCGTTCGGGCCGCTCCTGCAAGCGGTGAATCGGCAAAATAGGGAACAATTGGTCAATGGCCCACGAGTCGGGCAGCGACTGAAACACCGAGAAGTTACAGAAATAAGTGTCCGAGAGTTCTTGCTCGAGGGAATAACGGATGTCTTCCATCTCATTGTTGCCGCGGGCAATATCAACAATGCGGGTGGCGATGGCGCGGAACAGATCCTCGGCCTTGGCGCGTTGCTCGAGGCTCAACACTCCATAAGTGAAGAGTTGCAAAGTGTCGCGCTTTTTCTCGATCAAATCGTTGTAGTACTCGTTGATGTTCTCTTTGTTGAGCGAGCGGTAGATATCCCATAGGTCCTGCACCAGGCGGGATTCCTTTTCGACATTTGGCAGCACCAGGTCGCGCAGCGTGACTTCGCTATGTCCGAGAACATCGAAAATCAACGCGGTCGAATGGGCCACCAGCGCGCGGCCCGACTCCGAAATGATATCGGGGTGGGGAATCTTCTTCTCGTCGCAGATCGATTGCAATATGGCCACGATGTCGTTGGCGTACTCTTGCTCCGAGTAATTGGTCGAGCTATCGGAGCGACCGGAGCCGTCGTAATCCACGCCCAAACCACCACCCACATCGATGTATTTGAGGTTTGCGCCCATGGCATAGATCTCAGTGAAGAAGCGCGCCCCTTCCTTGACCGCGGCTTTGATGGCCTGAATCGAGGGAATTTGCGAACCAATATGAAAATGAATCAGCTGCAGGCAATCGAGCATGTTTTCAGTCCGGAGCGTTTCGACGCCGCGGACAATCTCCGACGGGGTCAGGCCGAACTTCGATTTTGCGCCGGAGGTTTCGGCCCAGCGTCCGCTGCTCGGAGTATTGAGCTTGGCGCGAAAGCCGATCTTCGGCCGGATGTCCAAGCGTTTGGAGGCGTTGATCACCATTTGCAATTCCGAATAGCGGTCGATCACGATGAACGTATTGCGACCGAGCTTCTGCGAGATGAGCGCCATCTCAATGTACTCTTGATCCTTAAAGCCATTGCAAATAATCAAAGCATTGGGCGTATCCATATGCGCCAAGCTGATCAATAGCTCGGGCTTGCTTCCCGCCTCAAGACCCATGCGGTGAAATTGACCGAACTCCAGAATTTCTTCAACCAGATGCTTTTGTTGGTTCACTTTGATCGGATAAACGCCGCGATAGACACCGGTGTATTTTGCCTCCTCAATGGCGCGCGAAAAACAGCCGTTGAGCAATTCAATGCGGGCTTTAATAATGTCCGGAAAACGCAGCAGGATCGGAAGCCGGATTCCGCGCTCTTGCAGATCTTGCACGAGGTTGTAAAGATCGAGTCCCGGACCTTTTTCGCCGGCCGGCTTCACTTCGACGTGGCCCTGTTCATTGATCCCGTAAAAATTGGCTCCCCAATAATTGATGCCGTAAAGGTCCGCCGATTTCTTGGTATTCCATTCGCTCATTGGCTTGTCCGCTCCTCTAGTCGTCATTTGACGATAATGTTCAGAATCTTACTGGGTTTATAGATAACTTTTACAACTGTTTTTCCATCCAACGCATTTTTCACAGAATTTTGCGCTTGTGCCAAGGACAAAGCGTCGGATTCGCTGGCGGTGGGGCTGAGTTCAATCGTCGCGCGAGTTTTGCCATTGATTTGCACGCCCATGCTGATCACATCGTCGGTGATGCGTGCGGGGTCGTAGGAAGGCCACGGAGCCAGGCTCACAAAGTCTTCGCCTCCGAGTTGCTGCCACATTTCTTCGGCCAGGTGAGGGGCAAGCGGCGCCAAGAGTTGGGTGAGCGTCTTCAGCGCGGCTTTGGAGGGAGCCTTCACGCTGTACATTTCGTTGACCAAAATCATCATGGCGCTGATGGCGGTGTTGAAGCTCAGTGCCTCATAATCGTCGCCGACCTTTTTAATGGTCTTATGCAACATTCGGTCTAAGGAATCGGGAATTTCAGTGGCAAAATCGGACGCTCCCAAGCGCCACACGCGGTCGAGAAAGCGGCGCACGCCCGCGATCCCCGTGGTGGACCAGGGTTTATCTTTGTCAAAGGGTCCGAGAAAACTGACGTACATGCGAGTGGCGTCGGCGCCGTACTCCGTGCGCACGTCATCCGGATTGACCACATTCCCCCGAGATTTGGACATCCGCTGACCGTCGGGACCCATGACCGTACCTTGGTGGGCCAATTTCAAAATGGGCTCGTCATGAGTGACCAGGCCGGCATCAAACAAAACTTTTTGCCAAAAGCGGGCGTAGAGCAGGTGACCCACGGTATGTTCACTGCCGCCCACATAAAGATCCACTGGCATCCAGTATTTTTGCGCGGCAAAGGCAAACGGTTCTTGGCGGTTGTGCGGATCCGTATAGCGAAGAAAGTACCACGAAGAGCCGGCCGAGCCAGGCATGGTGTCGGTGTCGCGGCGGCCGGTTTCGCCGGTGCGGGGGTCGGTGTAATTCACGAACGCTTTGACTCTCGCCAGTGGCGGTTCGCCCTTTTCGGTCGGCTCGTAATCGGCGACCTGTGGCAGGAGCACAGGAAGTTCCGACGGATCCACGCCACGGGGAACCCCGTTGATATGCACGATCGGAAAAGGTTCGCCCCAGTAGCGTTGGCGCGAAAACAACCAATCGCGCAACTTGTATTGAACTTGGCTTTGACCAAGGCCCTTGGCTTCGAGCTGCGCCGTGATTTTGGCTATCGCTTCAGTTTTACTCAAGCCATTGAGGTCGCTGGAGTTCATCAGCTGGCCTTCACCTTCAAACGGCAAATCCTGATCGCTCTTGATCACGCGCAAGACAGGCAGCTTGAACTGGGTGGCAAATTCGAAGTCGCGGGTGTCATGCCCTGGAACCGCCATGATCGCGCCGGTGCCGTAGTCCATCAAAACGTAATCGGCGATCCACACCGGAATTTGTACACCGTTCAAAGGATTGAGCGCAAAGCCACCGGTCCAAACGCCGGTTTTGCTGGTGGCCGCTTTGCGTTCCACTTCGCTTTTTCGTGCCGAGTTTTGCACATAGTTTTCCACCGCGGTTTTTTGCGCGGCCGAGGTAAAAGTCGCCACCAAAGGATGCTCTGGAGCCAGCACCATGAACGTCACGCCATAAATGGTGTCGGGACGGGTGGTGAAGACCTCGAGTTTTTCAGCGCGATCGTGAATGGTGAACTCCACCCGCGCGCCGATGCTCTTGCCAATCCAGTGGCGCTGGCCTTCTTTGGCGCGCTCGGGCCAATCGATGCGCTCAAGACCCTCGAGCAAGCGCTCGGCGTAGTCCGTGATCTTTAGCATCCATTGTTTCATTGGCACCCGCACCACCGGGTGACCGCCGCGCTCGCTCTTGCCGTCGACCACTTCTTCATTTGCCAGCACCGTGCGCAGAGCCGGGCACCAGTTCACTGGAACCTCTTTTTGATAGGCCAAACCGCGCTCAAAAAGCTTCAAGAAAATAAACTGCGTCCAGCGGTAATACTCGGGCTCGCAAGTGGAAATCTCACGCCCCCAATCAAAGCTATAACCAAACGACGTCAGCTGGCGGCGAAAGTTTTCGATTGCCGTGCGGGTGGTCTCGGCGGGATGAATTCCGGTCTGAATTGCATACTGTTCGGCCGGTAAACCAAAGGCGTCGTAGCCCATAGGGTGCAACACTTGAAAACCCTTCGCGCGTTTAAAGCGGGCCACGATATCGGTCGGGGTGTAAGAAGCTAAATGTCCTACATGAAGACCTGCGCCTGAGGGATAGGGAAACATATCGAGCGCATAGTATTTGGGCTTGGATGGGTCTTCCACAGCTCGGAAGCACCCTGCTTTCTGCCACGCCTCCTGCCACTTTTTGTCGATCTCATTGTGCGTATAAGACATTGAAAAATCTGAATAATGTACCCGGCGCGCAGAGTCAACAAATTGACTTAAAAATCGCAGCCATTCACCATCGTCAGACGACAGCCCGAAAGGACTATTCACTATGTTTAGACCAGCTCGAAAAGTTCCCCATATTCATGAGATTCATGGGGACAGGCGCAGCGATGATTATTTTTGGATGCGCGAGCGCGACAGTGCCCCGGTGTTGGAATACTTGCGCGGGGAAAATGAGCGTACGCTTGCAGCTCTCAAGCCTGTGCATGATTTGGAGCATGGTCTCTATGTTGAGATGCGGGCGCGGATCAAAGAAGACGACAGCACGGTGCCGGTGTTTGATTCCGGTTTTTATTACTATAGCCGCTACAATCAGGGTCAGGAATATCCCGTTCACTGCCGCAAGAAGGGCACACTCGAGTCCCCAGAAGTAGTTACGCTTGACGAAAATCAGTTGGCCAGGGGCAATCCATATTTTGAACTTGGGGAGGCGCAGACCTCGCCCGATCAGCGCTATCTGGCCTTTGCGATCGATGTGGTCGGCCGGCGGATTTACGATATCCATATAAAGGATCTCACTACCGGCGCGACACTGCCGGACCGGATTGAAGGCGTGACCGCCAACCTGGCCTGGGCCGCAGACAATAAAACTTTATTTTACGCGCGCCAAGACCCCGAGACTCTGCGCGCTTACCAAATTTACCGTTATGAACTGGGGTCTGGCCATAAGCCCGAGCTGATCTATGAGGAAAAGGACTCGACCTACACCCTCGGTATCGAGTCGACTAAACAAAATTCGTTTTTATTGATGAGTATCCAAAAGCGCGACTCGTCGGAGTGGCGCATTTTAGACGCGCATCAGCCGCGCGGCGCGTGGCGTACTTTCTGGCCGCGCGAAAACGATCATGAATACAGCGTGGTCGATGGCGGCGACGCCTTTTACATCCTGACCAACTGGCAGGCGCGCAATTTCCGTGTGATGAAAGCGCCTCTAACCGCAACCCACAAGAGCGAGTGGCAGGAGGTCATCGGCCATAGTCCCGCGCTGTTTCTTGAGGGACTCGACGTTTACGCCAAGCACATGGTGATCAGTGAGCGCGAAAACGGGCTCGCCCAGCTGCGCTTGCGCGACCGAACGCCAGCGGCCGCAAACCGGCTGCTGAAATTTCCGGATCCGGCTTACGAAGTGGCGGCCTTCGGACTTCCGGATTACGAAAGTTCTTATGTCCGGTTTAAGTACGAGTCGTTGGTGCAACCGCCCTCGGTCTACGATGAAGAAGTGACGAGTAAAGTCCGTAAACTGCGTAAGGTGCGTGAGGTGCCAGGGTTCAATGCCGCTCTTTATGAGAACCAGCGTATTTGGGCCAAGGCCGCCGACGGCGCGTCCATCCCCATGTCCCTTATTTTCAAAAAGGGCTTGGCCCACAATGGCCGTAATCCCGTCCTGCTTTACGGATACGGTTCATACGGTCTCACCACCGACAATTATTTTCGCAGTCACGTGCTGAGCCTGGTCAATCGTGGTTTCGTTTTTGCGCTCGCCCACGTCCGCGGCGGTTCGGAAATGGGACGCGACTGGTATGAGCAGGGCCGCCTCAAACATAAAATGAATAGCTTCACCGATTTTACTAGCTGCGCCGAAAAACTGATCGCTGAAAACTACACGACCCCCGAGCATCTGCACATGATGGGGGGCAGTGCTGGCGGTTTACTGATGGGTGCGGTCATGAATTTGCGGCCCGATCTTTTTAAGGGCGTGATTGCCGCGGTTCCCTTTGTCGATGTGTTGACCACAATGCTCGATGAGTCCATTCCTCTCACCACCGGCGAGTACAAAGAGTGGGGCGATCCGCGCATCAGGGAGGAGTACATGTATATGAAACAGTACTCTCCATACGACAATGTTCGAGCCGCCGACTATCCCAATGTTTTGGTCACGACCGGTTACCACGACTCGCAAGTGCAATACTGGGAGCCGGCTAAATGGGTGGCGCGACTGCGCGAGTTAAAGACGGATAAAAATCTACTTTTGCTCTACACTGAATTGGACGCCGGGCATTCCGGCGCGTCAGGCCGATTTGAGGCTTTGAAAACGTTGGCCAAGGAATACGCCTTCGTCCTCATGCTCGAAGGCATCAAGGAATAGACTCATGAGCGATCGTTTGGGCAATGAAAAACGCCGTATCTTGATAGTTGACGATGACGACACCAGCCGACACCTGGTGGGGCGCTCGCTCGAGTACGAAGGCTACCAGGTGCGCAAAGCCGAGTCTGGCGTGATTGGAGTCGAAGTTCTAAACGAATGGCGCCCGCATTTAGTGCTGCTTGATATGAATATGCCCGGGCTTAACGGACTTGAAACTCTAGCCAAGCTCCGCGCGCAGGATGAATACGTATCGGTGATGTTTGTGTCGGCGGATTCAAAAACGGAAGATGTGATCCGGGGCTTGGATTCCG
>JANXMF010000121.1 GCA_025354795.1 Pseudobdellovibrionaceae bacterium | reverse complement strand
CGCCGTAAACATAGGGTTCGGCTGGCAGGGTCGCTTCGGCAATTTCCAAATGGGTCATCAGCAAGGATTTGGTTAAAAATGACATTTGTTTAGCCAGCCGCTGTTCGAGGAACATCACCGCTCCCAGCAGTGTCAACGGCGCGGTCAACAGTACCAGAAGCTGCAGGTAAAAGTGCTCAGGTTTTGAGGAATCAATCAACACCGCGGCCATTCCACAATAAATGGCGGTAAAATAAATAATGAGCAGGGATTGCGGTACGGTGAAGCCGATTTTTTGTAACTTGTGATGAATATGGTCACGGTCGCCCTTAAGCAAGTTGCTTCGGCGAGTCCACCTGCGGAGCATCGAAAGCACGGCGTCCATCAGCGGAAAGGCAAAAACGAAGAGCGTGGCGAGCCACGCGTCGTGTGGCAAAGGCATTGGACTCGTCGCCGCGATCGATCCGAGCAAAAATCCAAGTGTCAGGCTGCCGGTGTCGCCCAGGTAACCTTTGGCCTTTGGCAAATTGAACCATAGGAATCCCAGGCAAGCGCCAATTAGCGACCACAGCATAGTGGCATGCGGAGACTGCGGCGCCAAAGTGAAAACCGCGGTGGCCGCAATCGCGGAAAAACCCGTGGCTGCGCCGTCCATGCCGTCGATCATGTTCATCGAGTTGATTAAGCCGATCAGCCAGAAGCCGGTAAGGACCATCGCCCACTCGTGGCTTACCCCCGCGGTTTCAAGAATCAGTTTTCCCGGCGGCAAAAAGTACAGCCAAAGCCCAACGGCGCTCAACTGTGCGGTGAATTTCGGTTTGGCGCCGAGTTCGAGACGATCGTCGAGCAGACCGATCAAGAGAATCGGCAACGCGAATAAAAACATGTCGAGGTTGATGCCTTGGATAAAGCTGGTGAGCAAGGCGCCAAAGAAAATGCACAGCCCGCCCACCAGCGGCACCGGTTCATTTTTGCGGCGGAAATCAGTAAACGATACCAGATTCAATTTCTTGCACAGTATGATCATGGGAATGGTAAATAAAACTGTGAAGCCACAAGAAATAAACAGCGTGGAGAAGAGCGACGTGAATGCGGTCATGCACATTACCTATCGCGATTTTTGTTAATGTTCTTAATCTAGTTTTTGATTTTCTCACATAAAATCTGTACGATGCGACGTCCAGTCTGCCCATCCCACAGCTCTGGAACCTGACCCGTTTTGATATGGCCCGCGATTATCTTCGCGCATTCTTCCACCAATCGCGCGGGATTGGTCCCCACTAGAATGTTGGTGCCGAGGCGCGTGGTTTCTGGCCGTTCGGTGTTGTCCCGAAAAGTGAGGCATGGAATTCCCAAGACCGTGGTCTCTTCCTGGACTCCGCCGGAGTCGGTGATTACGAACTTCGCGTTCATCTGCAAATTGATCATTTCCAAGTAGCCCACGGGGTTGGCCAGCTGATAGGAACTGGAGGTGAGGCCGGCTTGGCGCAGCTGAATCTGAGTGCGCGGATGAGCCAAAAATAAAACCGGGCACTCCGCGTGGATTTTTTCGAGACTGCGTGAAATATTTTTTAGCAGCACGGGATCGTCGACGTTACTTGGTCGGTGCAGCGTCACCAGCGCGTACTTTCCGGGCTTTAGGCCGTACTGGTTAAAGCTGCGCAGCTGTTCGGCGCGGGCCTTGTTGCGCACCAGACTGTCGATCATGATATTGCCAACCAGGAAAATGCGCCCGGGCGCGATGCCTTCGCGCAAGAGATTTTCGCTCGCTTTCGCCGTAGTGGTGAATAGGTAATCGGAAATCACGTCCGTCGCCAGACGGTTTATTTCCTCGGGCATACTCATGTCCCCGCTGCGTAAGCCGGATTCGATGTGCGCAACTTTCATCCGCATCTTTTTCGCGGTGATGGCGCACGCCATGGTGGAGTTCACGTCACCGACCACCACCACGCAATCGGCGGGATGTTGGCGGAGTACAGTGTCGAATCCGGTCATCACGCGCGCGGTCTGTTCGGCATGCGAGCCGGAGCCCACGCCTAGATTAACGTCGGGTTTGCGAATTGAAAGCTGTTCGAAGAAGAGGTCTGAGAGAGTGGGATCATAGTGCTGGCCGGTGTGCACCAGCACCGATTGGGTGTCGCTGCGCGCTTCCAGCTCTTGAAGGAAGGAGGCGATTTTCACAAAGTTAGGCCGCGCGCCGACCACGGTAATGAATTTCATGTCTCTTTATTTCATCAACGATCGGATGAAAAGGATAGTCTTGAATCGTGTCTTGAACTGATGCGGGTTTTTGACGATATTAACCGGTTCATCGCCAGCGCCGGGCACAGCGTCTCAATCCAAGATTTGGTTTATCGAATCAGATTTAATTTTCTTAATATCCTTAAGTAAACCTAGACGTTTGTCGATTGTTAATGATCGGTTAAGTGAAGAACTATTGCGGAGCGTAAATAGAATATGTTTAGTTTTCGGCCGATACCTGTGCTGATCCTTGTCGCGGGTATGATTTCAATCGAGGCTTTGGCAGCGAATCCGACTGTCGCCGTTTCTATTAATAGCGGCGCGACGTATACGAATTCCACCGCGGTCTCTCTCGGGTTTACCGTGACGGGTTCACCCACTCAAATGTATATTACCAATACCTCAGGTTGCGGCAGCGGCGGAAGTTGGCAGGCGTATGCCTCGCCAGCCACGTGGACACTCGCTCAGACCAACACCACCGCCAAGGTTTATGTCAAAGTCAAAGATAGCTTGGGCAATACCTCCACCTGTGGCAACGATACGATTATCCATGACAATATCGTACCAACGGTCAGTCTCACCGCACCGGTAGAAGGCGCATATGTTTCCGCCGCCAATGTAGCCGCTTACACTCTGAGCGGGGCTTGCTCTGTCAATGCGCAAAATGTAACAGTGGGTGGTGATGTGTCACTCACCAAAGCTTGCGCGAGTGGTGCTTGGTTGACCACCGTCAATTTCTCCGCACTCCCCGACGGCCCGGTGCAAATCACCGTCGACTTCCTCGATCTTGCGGGTAATCCAGCGATCCAAGTGGTGCGCAATTTGGTCAAGGACACCACCCCGCCCGCCGCGCAATCCATAGTAATCAATGGCGGCGCGGCCTACACCACGTCGACGTCCGCGGCTTTGACTTTAGCGGCCTCAGGTGCGCCCAGCGAGATGTACATCACCAAGACGGCCGGTTGTGCTTCAGGGGGCTCATGGGTGCCTTACGCCACCACCGCTTCTTTCACGCTGACCGCCAACTCAACTAATATTATATATGTCAGATTTCGCGACGCCGCTCTCAACAACAGCTCTTGCATTAGCAGCAGCATTGTCCACGACAGCACGGCGCCGACTTTGGCGATGACGGTACCCGCTGCGGGGGCCTACATTAACCTCGTCAATGTGACGGCATTTCCAATTAGCGGAACCTGCAGTGAGAATGGCCAAAACGTGGTGATCTCTTGGGCCGGGGGAAACCGAAGTGTTCCTTGTGCTTCGGGCGCATGGTCTACTAATGTGGATCTTATCTCGCTTGCGGAAGGCGCCGTCTCGATCACAGCCAATCATTCCGACCTGGCGGGTAATGCCGCTACTCCGGTGCTTCGCAGTGTGACCAAAGACACCGGCGCCCCGGTAGCCCAAACTCTAACGATCAACGCGGGCGCGGCCTACACCAACACCACCGCTACGACTCTGACCTTGGCTGCGGTCAATGCCACGCAAATGTATGTGACCAATACCTTGGATTGCGGCGCGGGGGGAAGCTGGTTCGCGTATGCCACTAGCAAAGCGTGGACGCTGCCGACTACCAATGCAACAAATACTGTTTATACAAAGTTTCGCGATAGCGCGCTCAATGAGTCCGCTTGCCTCAGTGCGAGCATTATTCACGATGCGGTCGCGCCCGTGGCCACTGCTCCGATCATCAATGCGGCCGCGGCATACACCAATTCTCTCAATGTTATGCTTGCGCTGGCGGCCACTGGCGGTGCCAGTGAAATGTATGTGACCAACACGTCGGGCTGTGCCACTGGCGGAGCGTGGGAAGCCGTTGCCGCAACTCGCGCGTGGACGCTGGCTACCGCCAACGCGACCGACACCGTCTATGTTAAATTTCGCGACCCTGCGCTGAACGTCAGCAGCTGCGTGGGCGGCAGCATTATTCATGATTCCATCGCTCCGACCTTGGCGGTGAGCGCGCCCGTGAATGGCGCTACGATCAGTTCGAGCAATGTGACGGCCTTTCCCATCAGCGGAACTTGCAGTGTCAATGGTCAAAGCGTAGTGCTGAGCGGAAATGCAAGCGCCAGCGCCACTTGTAGCGCCGGAGCCTGGGCTGTGAACGCGGATTTCAGCGGTGTAGCGGACGGTGCAGTGACCTTCACCGCGAACTTTGCCGATTTAGCGGGAAATGCGGCCACTCCGGTAGTGCGCAGTTTGAACAAAGACACCACCGGGCCCTTGGCCCAAACTCTGGCCATTAACGCAGGCGTTACCTACACCAATTCCACGGCCGCGACTTTGACCTTAGCGGCCACCGGGGCCACGCAAATGTACATCACCAACACCGCAAGCTGTAGCGCGGGTGGTGCGTGGGTCGCCTACAACACCACCAGCGCGTGGACCTTGCCCGTCACCAACAACACAAATACCGTTTATGCCAAGTTCCGCGATGCGGCGCTCAACGAAAGCAGCTGTTTGAGCGCGAGCATTGTTCACGATTCGATTGCCCCGGTGGCCAGTCCGCCCGTTATCAATAGCGGCGCGACCCTGACCAACTCTCTAAATATTTCTTTGGCCCTTTCGGCGAGCGGCGGGCCGAACGAAATGTATGTGACCAATACGGCCGGTTGTGCCAGCGGTGGCGTATGGGAAGCGTTCTCTGCGACCCGAGCCTGGACCCTTGCCAACGCGAACTCTGCCAATACCGTATATGTGCAATTCCGTGACCTTGCGCTTAACGCCAGCACCTGTGCGAGTGCGAGCATCACCCACGATAATGTCGCGCCGGTCCCGACCAGTCTGGTGATCAACGGCGGCGCGGCTTATGTCACCTCGCTAAACGCTACCCTGACTCTGTCGGCTTCAGGCAGTCCCAATGAAATGTATGTGACTCAGACCCCGGCCTGCGCCGCGGGCGGCGGGTGGGAAGCCTACACCACCGCCAGAGCCTGGACTTTACTCAATGCCAATACTACGAATACTATTTATATAAAATTTCGCGATCTCGCTCTCAATGTCAGTACCTGTCTTTCGGCTTCGATTGATCATGATCCGGCTCCAACGCTGACCTTCACCGCCCCGAGCGGTTCGCCTTATGTCTTTAGCGGCGACGCCCGCGGCTTTCACGTGGGCGGTGCGTGTTCTCCCAATGGTCGCAACGTGATGATCAGCGGCGCCGCCACGGCGCAGGCGACTTGTACGGCGGGTGCATGGGCTGCTGATTTGGATTTGTCTGGCGCCGGAGACGGTTCAGTGGCGATCACCGCCGATCTTTCCAATTCACACGGTTTGGCGGCGAGCCAAGTGGCGCGCACATTCAGTAAGGACACGGTTTCACCGACGGGTACGATGAGCATCTCTGGTACCACGGCGACAGGCGATGGTGCTTTGTACACCAATTCGAGTGTGGTGAGTTTGCAATTGCATTCAGCCGATGCCGCCAGTGTCTATGTGACCGATGACCCGCTTTGCTTAGTGGGCGGCACTTGGAGCGGCTATGCGGCCACCGCACCCTGGACACTTTCCCATTCCAACGCCGTGGTTTGGGTTTACAGTAAATTTCGCGACCCCGCGGGCAACACTTCGGCATGTGTGGGCGTAAGTATTGTACACGACAATACGGCTGCGGTCGTCACGGTAGCGGCTCCGGCCGACAACACTTATGTGAACGCTTACAATCATTCTGACTTTGCCGCTTCTGGCAGTTGTTCTGATAATGGCCAGACGGTGCAAATTGGCGGCGATATCACGGGTTCGGCTGTTTGTACAAGCGGAGCATGGTCGACCACGCTTTCGCTCTGGGGCTTGCAAGATGGGACTTACAATATCACTTTCGATTTTGGCGATGATCGCGGACATTCGGCCACTCAGATCACGCGCACGGTGGTTCGTGACTCGGGAATTCCGGCGCTCGCCTTTACCTCGCCAAGTCCGGGCGCTTGGTATAATTCTTCTCATGTAAATAATAATACCATTAGTGGGACTTGCTCCGAGGATTCACAGCCCGTGGTGCTGAGCGGCGCGGTCAGTGCCACCTCCACTTGCACCTCGGGTGTTTGGTCGGCGGTCGTGGATTTCTCCGCTGCCCCCCAGGGAAGTGTGGCGATCTACGGGACGATAGCGGACTTGGCAGGGAATTCGGTTACCGAACCACTTTGGATCAATATCGATTCCGTAGATCCCACCTTGGCAATCACCAGTCCTGCTGCCGGTACCGTGATTGCGACACTCAATGTTTATAATTTTCCATTGTCAGGCACTTGTTCGGACAACGGTCGTAACGTGGCGATTTCGGGAGCCGCAAACGGGACCGCAACCTGTTTGAGCGGCATCTGGACGGCGCGATTTGATCTAAGTGCCGTGGCCAATGGTCCGCTTACCTTTAGTGCCGACCTTGCCGATGCGGCGGGAAATTCTGCACACGCGAGCCGGGCATTTAGTAAGAATGGTTCGCTGTCCGGACTCACTTTTACCAGCCCGGCCGCCGGAAGTTATGTAAATTTAGCCAATATAGCGGGTTTTTCTGTCGGTGGAACCTGCGCCGTGAGTGGCCAGGATGTCGTTCTTTCCGGCTTTGTGAATGCCAACGTTCCTTGTGTCAACGGGCTGTGGTCAAAAGCCGTGACCCTAACTAATCCTCAGCAGGGAAGTGTCGGAATCAGTGCCGTTCACGCGGACGGATATGGCAACAGTGCGGACGACGCGCGCTGGTTTAATATCGACACGGTCGCGCCCACAGTGGCGGTGACCGCCCCGGTGAGTGGTTCCACCATCACTTCGCTCAACGTTTATAATTTTCCGCTTTCCGGCACCTGTTCGGAAAACGGCCGTACAGTGGTGGTGACTGGTTCGGCCACCGGCTCCGGAATCTGTGCAAACGGCTTATGGGTGGCGCGGATGGATCTTCATACGCTGGCCAACGGCGCGGTGAATTTCAATATTGATCTTTCGGATCCAGGTGGCAACACCGCGCATACGACTAGTAATTATAGTAAGAGCGGTTCGCAACCCGGACTGACGTTTACCAGTCCGGTCCCCGGAAGCTATATCAATCTGGCCAATATTGCGAACTTCTCGGTGGGGGGCACCTGCGCCGCCAGCGGACAAAATGTGGTGTTGACTGGATTCGTTAATGCCAGTGTGCCGTGTATCAACGGGCTGTGGTCGAAAGCCGTGACCTTGAGCAATCCTCAGCAGGGCAGTGTCGGAATCACGGCCGTACTTTCGGACGGGTTTGGCAACAGTGCGGACGATGCGCGGTGGTTTAATGTCGACACTGTCCCGCCGACGGTCAGCGTGATGTCTCCGCTCGACGGCTCAACTATCACTTCGCTCAACGTTTATAATTTTCCGCTTTTCGGTACATGTTCCGAAAACGGCCGCACCGTTATGATTACCGGAACGGCGACCGGATCCGGTCTCTGTAGCGGCGGCGTTTGGGTGGCGCCACTCGATCTCCACACTCTTGCCAATGGAGCGGTTAATTTCAATGTCGATTTGGCAGATCCGGGTGGCAACACCGCGCACACTACAGCCAGCTACACCAAGAGTGGCGCACAACCAGGACTGACGTTTACCAGTCCGGTTTCGGGAAGTTATGTGAATCTTGCCAACATGGCCAATTTCTCAGTGGGGGGAACCTGCGGGGCGAGCGGACAAAACGTCGTGCTCAGTGGTTTTGTTAATGCGATCGTTCCTTGCGTGAATGGATTGTGGTCGAAGGCCGTGACGCTCACTAATCCGCAACAAGGCAGCGTGGGAATCACGGCCGTGCTCTCGGATGGTTTTGGCAATAGTGCCGACGATGCCCGCTGGTTTAATATCGACACGGTCGCGCCGACGTTGGCGGTGACCGGTCCCCTCGATGGCTCGACCATCACTTCGCTCAACGTTTACAACTTTCCATTGGCCGGCACCTGTTCGGAAAACGGTCGCACGGTGCAGGTGACGGGTTCGGCGACCGGATCCGGACTTTGCAATAGTGGCGTGTGGGTGGCGAGACTGGATCTTCATACGCTCGCCAATGGGCCGATTAATTTCAATATCGATCTCTCGGATCCGGGCGGAAACACCGCGCATGCGACCAGTACCTACAGCAAAAGCGGTTCGCAGCCCGGAATCACCTTCACTAGTCCGGCCTCTGGAAGCTATGTCAATATCGCCAATATCGCCGGTTTCACTGTGGGCGGGACGTGCGGTGCGAACGGACACAATGTGATTCTCAGCGGTTTCGTGAATGCCAGCGTGCCGTGTGTGAACGGTGTGTGGTCGACTGCGGTGGCGTTGACAAACCCTCAGCAGGGAAGTGTGGGCATCAATGCAGTTCTGTCCGATGGATTTGGCAATAGCGCGGACGATGCGCGTTGGTTCAATATCGACACCGTAGCACCCACGGTCGCGGTCACGGCACCGTTAGATGGCTCGACCATCACTTCGCTCAACGTTTATAATTTTCCGCTTTCCGGCACCTGTTCGGAAAATGGCCGCACCGTGCAAGTGACGGGTTCGGCGACCGGATCCGGCCTCTGCAGCAACGGCACTTGGGTGGCGCGTCTCGATCTTCACACGCTTGCCAATGGTCCAATCAATTTCAATATCGATCTCTCCGATCCAGGCGCCAACACCGCCCACACCACTAGCACTTATATCAAGAGCGGTTCGCAAGCCGGACTGACGTTTACCAGTCCGGCTTCCGGAAGTTATGTCAATCTGGCCAACATGGCGAGTTTTTCGGTCGGAGGGACTTGCGCCGCCAGTGGACAAAGCGTGGTGCTCACGGGCTTCGTTAATGCAACCGTCCCTTGCGTGAACGGACTATGGTCAAAAGCCGTGACGCTCACCAATCCGCAGCAGGGAAGTGTCGGCATCGGAGCGACACATTCGGACGGATTCGGCAATATGGCCGACGACGCACGCTGGTTCAATATCGATACTGTGGCGCCGACCGTTACCGTCACGGCTCCGCTGGACGGATCCACTATCACTTCACTGAATGTTTATAACTTTCCGCTCTCTGGAACGTGTTCGGAAAGTGGCCGTACGGTCTATGTGACCGGTTCGGCCACGGGCTCCGGACTTTGTTCGAGCGGCGTTTGGGTGGCGTGGCTGGATCTTCATACCCTGCCCAACGGTCCGCTCAATTTCAATATCGATCTCGCCGATCCGGGCGGCAATACGGCTCAGACCACCAGCGGCTACACTAAGAGCGGGACACAGGCTGGACTGACGTTCACTAGCCCGACCGCGGGAAGCTGGGTTAATCTCGCCAATATGGCGAATTTTAGTGTGGGGGGAACGTGCGGGGCGAGCGGGCAAAATGTCGTGCTCAGCGGTTTTGTCAATGCTTCCGTTCCATGCATTAACGGTCAATGGTCGAAAGCCGTTGCCTTGACCAATCCGCAGCAGGGTTCGGTCGGAATCAGCGCGGTTCATTCCGATGGTTTTGGCAATAGTGCTGACGATGCCCGTTGGTTCAATGTCGACACCGTAGCGCCGACAGTCACGATCACCTCGCCCGCCGCCAATTCGATGATCAACTCGTTCACTGCCGCGGCCTTCACGGTGAGTGGAACCTGCTCAGACAATTCGCGACCGGTGGTAATTAGCGGTGATGCGACCGCGTCGGTGAATTGCGCAGGCGGCGCCTGGACGGCGAACTTAAATTTTACCGCAGCCGCCGATGGCACAGTCAGCATTTCTGTCAGTCATTCAGACTCCGGTGGTAACTCCGCACAGACCTCACGCGTATTTGCGAAAGATGCTACGGGGCCGAGCGGCGCCACGTTGGCCGTCAACGGCGGTGCGACCGCTACTGCATTACTCAATGCCGCGCTGACTTTGTCCGCGGTTGAAGCGGTTGAAATGTATGTTACGCCTGACAAAACTTGCACCGCACAAGGCACTTGGGAAGCCTATGCCACCAGTAAAGCGTGGAGCCTTAGCAGAGCCAACGCGCTCAACTCGGTCAACGTCAAATACCGCGATGCCAATCTCAACGAAACCGCTTGCATTCAAGGCGGTATCTTTGTCGACCAGATGGCTCCGCAGTATGAAGACTTTCCGCACCATGCGCGCGCCGCCAACTCGCTCACGCAGTCGCCGACGGTGACCTATGCTGTGAACGCGACGGATTCCGGCAGCGGTATCGCCAAATATCAGTATGCGATCGGCACGGGCGCCAACGTGGCTCCGTTCAATGATGTGAAGGATTGGACCGACGTGACCGGCGGATCTTTCACGGCTTCAGGACTCAGTCTCGCGGCCGGCGTTCGCTACTATGTAAACCTTCGAGTCATAGACAATGTGGGCAATTCGATCATGACCATGTCGGACGGCTGGATGGTCGACACCGTCGCGCCGAATTTGACGATGACTTCGTTGCTGCCGAACGACACGGTCTCCAGTGTTGAGCAAAACATTTCGGGCAAGTGCGAGAGTCCGAATACTATAACCGTTAGCTACGGCACGGGGGTGACCGGGCCGGCGACTATTCCTTGTGCGCTGAATTTTTATTCCTTTGCGATTGAGATGACTGGAAATGGCGGAGCACGCACCATCACCGTCGCGCAAAGTGATTGGGCGGGAAACGTAGCGACTGTCACCCGCGGTTTTAATTTTGTGAAAAAATTCGAAGTCAAAGGGCAAGTCTTGGCGATGGCCCAGGCCGACGATGGCAGCGTTTATTACGGCGGCGACTTTTCGAGCTATTCTTTGAGTCGCTTAGGCGGAGTGGTGCGCATCGATTCTAATGGCAACAAGGATTCCGGGTTCAATTGGAAGTCGGGATTCGATGGGCCAGTGTACGCAGCGGTTGAACTCCCAGACGGAAGTTTAGTTTTTGGCGGAGCCTTCACTAAGTATCGCGGACGCTTGGCTTCACATCTCGCCAAGGTCGACGCGAATGGTAACCTAGATTTGGCGTTCCATCCGCAAGTGCTGACCGCCGGCGCGGATTCCAACGTTTATGCGCTAGCGGTCGGCGCC
>JANXMF010000139.1 GCA_025354795.1 Pseudobdellovibrionaceae bacterium | reverse complement strand
GTATGTCCCTGGAATTGGTACCGCCGAATGCGCCCGCTATCGGAGTACCTTGCGCCACCAGTGCGGATTATGCATCGCAAGTTCAGGTGCTGAAAGCCGGGAATCTAGCCATGCGCAAAACGGGCTAATTTCTACACCCTACGCTGAGTCTGAAGCGCTTTTTCAAAAAGCTTTTGAGCTCCAGCGGCGGCCACGATTCCGCACCGGTCTTGGAGAGGATTCGCATCCACTCACTCCAAGACCTCCCAGTGTGTTTTTCAACGGAGAGAGTGGACACGCGTCCGATCTTAGCGATGTTCACAATGCTAAGGACGTTTGCTTAAATCCAACACTTGGCCGTTGGAGGTAAGATGCAAAGTTGTAGTGGCGAGAATTTGATAGTCAAAGCTACCGGGAGTGACATCAACGTTGCAATTGCCCGTCGCATCTTTCACTTCATTGTGACCCCCCGTCACGGTTTTAATTTTGTTGTCGTCAATAGCAACCGTGACATTTACCATCGGCTCAAGGCGCTTGCCGCTGGGGAATTCACAAATGGTCGACATTAACGCGGTCGTTACCGTGGTGAAGTTCATACCTAAATAAAAATTGATACCACTCACTGTGGCCACGGGCTTAGCGGTGATCCAGCGGCCTAAAACTTGTGCGGGCGTAGCGGCCGCGCTAGCGCAAACAGCGAAGGTGAGAGTCAAAATTAGATGCTTCATGTTTATCCTTTGGTTGGAGACCGTGCATGAAAAGTTTTGCGAGTGTGCGCTACAAAGTCCATCGGGAAAGCGTTTTTTGCCGGAATGCAGGAATTTTACAGATTGCGACATATTGATATGCCTTTAGTTTAAACCTAGCGAGGAACTGCGAAGCTGAAACTCAGGACTATCTTCGATCGAAGGTCCAAGTGAGGTCACAGCAATGCCATTCAAATTGATATCGTTTAGCCAGTAGGAAAGACCAGGTGCATCCGGTGCCCGCCCAAGCAGTCCTTTATAGAGCCGAGCGATAAATTCCTCCACGCCCGGCGAGTTCGGTACGGCTGCGTTCAAAATAGGAGCAAACTCGGTTAAACGCATTACTGAATATGCAGCTTCTTAAAGAACGCCTTGTTGTTGGGTTCACGGCCTAAGAAGTCGCGCAAAAGCACAATCGGATCACGCATATTGCCACGTTCAAGGATAGCCGTGCGGTAGCGATGACCGGTTTTGGCACCGGTCAAATCGTCCGCAGGAAATTTTGAAAACATATCCTGCGCATAAACTTCCGACCAAAGGTAACCATAATAGCCGGCATCGTAGCCTCCCATCAGATGGCCGAACGAAGCCGCAAAGTGACCACCTTCTATCGGTTCGATGCCGACGATCTTGCGGTAGAGGTCGTTAAAGGTATTGGTGGCATCCGCTTCGCCGTTGCCTATGTGAAGAGTTAGATCGTAAAGGCCATATAAGAGCTGGCGGGTGTAAAACAAGCCTTGGTTAAAATCGCGGGCCGCGATCATTTTCTGCAACAGATCCGGCGGAAGTTTTTGGCTATGATCGGAGTAGAGGCCCGAAAGTAAGCTAAGCGTCTTCGAATCCCACACCCAATTTTCCAACATTTGCGAGGGCGCCTCAACAAAATCGCGCGCGACCGACGATCCGGCCAAACTGGCGTAAGGCGCCTGAGTCAAAGTTTGATGCATGATATGCCCGAACTCGTGAAATAGCGTGCGCACTTCCGAGTGGGTCAGCAGTGACGGTTTGCTGTTGGAGGGTGGCGTGAGATTGGCCACGATGCAAGATATTGGCTGCGAATAACTGCCATCGGCTAAACGCCGACCCACGATGAGCGGAAAGGCTGCGGCGTGACCGTATTTGCCCGGGCGTGGCGCGAGATCGGTAAAAAAGTGCGCGAGCAAGCGGCCGTCGCTCTTGTCGCGAATTTCATAGAGCTTTACGCCTTCTGCCCAAACTTCGGCGCCCGGCACCTCGACATATTGCACGCCAAGCATTTGTGAGTAGGCGCTAAACAAGCCGCCGATTACCACGTCCGCGGGAAAGTAGGCGCGGATTTTTTCGTCGTCCACGCTGTAGTCGCGCTTTTTCATCTGATTTTGGTAATAAACAGTGTCCCACGCATTGAGAACCTGCGCCTCGGGCAGCGTTTCCTTTTTGAATTTTAACAACTGCGCCATATCGGAGGCGTTGCGCTTCGCGAGCTTGGCTCTGAGGCCATCGAGAAATGTAAACACGGATTTTTGATTCTTAGCCATGCGCAGTTCGATCTTATAGTCGGCCCAAGTCTTGTAACCTAAAAGGTGCGCGACCTTGGCGCGCAGACCGAGAGTTTCTTGCAGCAGTTTTATATTTGCCGGATAGGCGCGATTTTGGTAAGCGTGCATCATCTTTTTACGGGCGCCGGCGTTCTTGGCATTTTCCATCACCGCGAGCAGGTCGGTGTCTTTGGTGGTGGCCACCAACTTGCCGTCGGCAGCTTTGGTAAAGCGCGATAGCGCATCGGCTGGCACGCCTTCGAGTTCCTCAGCAGTGAGGGCGACGGTGGAATTGTCTTGATTGAGATTAGTGGAAAATTTGGTTTCACGGGTGGTGAGTTCGCCCAGCAGCGCCTTCACTTGCGCTAGTTTTTCGTCGGATAACTTTAGCCCGTTGTGCTCGAAGCCTTCGATGGTTTTATCATGGAGGCGTTTTTCATCGGCGCTGTGTCCGGTTTGCCCCAGCAAGGCATTGTAAAGATCGCGCCGAGTGATGCTTTCCACTTCGAACTGGCCAAGCTTTTCCTTGCACGCGGAGGCTTCTTTGCTCATGTCTTTGTTGGTGGAAACAGAGCCCATGAAAGCGAGCGGAGTGGTGCTATCGCTTAAGTCGGCCTGTGAAATTTCAAAACGGAGTAGCGTGTTCTCAAAGGTACGCTCGGCTTTAGGTATTTTCGCGATTTGGTCGAGGATGGCCTTATTTTTGGCGATCTCAGCGTCACAGAGTTTGGTGATTTCGCCAGTCCCATAGTTGCTGCGGATGAGGGGGGCACTGGGCGGAGTGGGTGTTTTTTGCGCGTGGGCGTGAGCGACGATAAGGGTGGTGAAGGTGATGAGGATAGAGATGCGTTTCATTGAGTCTCCTGGATTTGCGGAAGCGGGGACTTTAGCAGCTGGATTTGCTATGGGAAAAGAAAAATTGGCGTCGGTGGAGGAAGGTTTATCGCATACGGCCGTAGGGCCTGTTTGCCAGATTCTTGGGGACTCGGGCTCCTGCCCTTGCCGCCATCGGCCCTTCGGGCCGAACGCATCACGCTTGGCGGAAGCCCCCAAGAACTTTGATCGCGAGTATAATTTTCGGAAATTGTCGCGCCCCCGCCCAAAAGTGCCTTAGTAAAAATAGTAACTTAAGCTATACAGATCACATCTGTCTAAAGTTTAGTCAAAAACTAACCCGCAAATGGGCTTGGCATGCTTGCATAGATAAAGGTCTAGGAGAAATTTATGCTTATTACGAAATCGTTTCTTTACGTCACGTTAAGTACAATGGCTTCCCTTTTACTTTTCTTCACCAGTTTCAGCGCGATGGCGAAGCAGGATAAGGCTCACGAAGTTGCAATCGAGTGTTTGGCCAATAGGCTTCCTATACCATTGTTGGACCCGAATCTTAGTACCTTCTCACTGCAAAATACCAACGCCATGGCGCTACTGAGCGCATTGGCCTACCAAAAGCCTGACTTTGTGAAGCGCATCGGCCTTCAGCTCGGTTTTGCTAAAGTCGACTATTTTACCAAGACTCGCAATGATCTCAATTGGAAGGCCATTGGCAAATTTGTGTGGGATGGACTCGTTGGCGAGCATCAGCGTTTGATCATCGCTCACACCTCGGGTTATTGGTTCGAAAATGACGATGTGATTGTGGTATCGTTTATGGGCACCGATTCCGATGATATTCTAAATCTTGTGACCGACGCGATGGCTAAGAAGGTGCCGTTTGGAACAATAGGCAAGGTACACCCTGGTTTCTATGGGGCGGCGCATATTGCTTGGCGCCAGATTTATGAGCGTTATCTTAAAGTTGGTAAAGCCAAACCAATTATATTTACAGGTCACAGCTTGGGCGCGGGTATTGCCACCATCGCCGCGGTTCATCTTTTGAACAGCGAGACTCGTGAACTGGAGGGAGTGAAGCTGAAGAGCCCTGGGGTCAGCAATATAGCGTGGAACAAACCCTATGTGGCTGCGCTCTATACCTTTGGTTCGCCAGAAGCCGGCGACGTGGCTTTTGAAACTACCGCCAACCGTTTGTTCTCACAGCCGCGAATCATTCTGGTACCGAGTCTAGGTGGGCCAGTGGCCCCCCCGACGCCGATCTCGGCTCGTTTTGTCAATAATGAAGACATTGTGCCCAAGGTTCCGGGGATTCCGTCCTATCGCCACATTTGGGCCGCCTACAGCATAACGACAGACGATACTATTGCTTTGGTGAGCGACCGGCACCGTGAAGACGTGAAATTCGATCGACCGCTCCTCCCCCTGTTTCGCAATTTGCGCGCGGCGATCGAGGAGGGTTTGAAGTTTCACGGAATTCTAAATTACCTGACAAAACTGATGATGGAGCCCGAGCTCATAAACACCTGTAGCGTTCCGCTGGATTAATCCGCCCGGGCCGTAAATCGAACATAGTTTACGCCCGTGGGACTTTTAGCATTCGATTCGTAAGTTGGCTAACTTAGCCTGTCGCTCGCCAAGTTGCAAATTAAGCTGTCACCGGGATCGAAAATCGACTGTCGCAGTAAGATTTCCAACCGTGATTTTACAGGTCAATTTTTGAGATTGCAGGAGGTGGCGGGCAGTGCCAAGCTTTTGTTGCCGCTAAAATGGTCCACTGATCCATTTGACTTCCAGCATGAGCGCGGCTTCGGGAGGCAAGGCTTCGCCTGAATTTCTTTCGACCCATCCATCCGATCAAAGTCGGCGGGCTAATTTAAGCGGTTGGTTGGGCACCGCTCAAGGTGAGTACCAGCGCGCTCCCGCACAATATGGTCTCGGCGAAAATATTCGGCCGTAAACAGTTTTGGCATAGGCTCTGCATAACCTAAGCAGGATGGCCCCTGTGCTTTTTAATAGCGTTCTTGCGCTGCCGAGTGCGAGGATAAGGCGAAACAACTTTTTGAGCGAGCAACACGTCGTCCGCTCGGGCCGCTTTCTTATGCAGGCGGCGAGTTTGATAAAGAATCACCTAGGTGAGGTCGATTGGCCTGCCATTTATGCAGACTTTATTAAGTGCGACCGGCGCACATTGAGAATCGACCGTGATCTTTACTGGGAGGAATTCCGCAACAACTGCGTCCGTGCGCTCATTGGGGCGCCCCGACCCTTACCCGAATTTCAATAAGTGGAATAGTAGTGCGCCAGGAAAAAACCAAGTGCACCAAGACCAAGATAGGTGTGTAGCCAACTGGCCCCAGCACGGGCGCTTTCGCTAGTGAAATAGTAAAGCCCCGGCACGGACAGGCTCAGCAACGCCAACACCACCGTCAATAGCAATCCCGATTTAATTTTTCGTTTGCGTTTGAGTGCCGGAAAAATATGCGAGTGAAACATATAACCAAACAGCGCCAAGAACCAGAGTCCGCTCACGGCATGACTATCGAGCCACACCACCCGCAGCGGCGAGGGCTCGCGGCCAAAACCGCGATCATTTAAAAAAAACTGACTCGTGATCCAGGTCAGCAGCCCAGTGGCGTACATCAGGCCGAGTGAGGTGAGGAGAATCAACTTAAAGCGGTGGGTTAGTTTCATGGCTCCCAAATTCTTGGCAAACATTACCAAGGTGATCAAGCACTAAAATTTGGGCGCGGTATTTTTTGGCGCAGGCGCTGGCCGCCTCGTGAGTGGCAAACCAGCCCACTTTGGTCAGGGCGTCGGCGAATGCACAGGTGGCAGCGATGGCGCAGACACTGTGCTTGATCGTCAGGCCCGGCCGGGGCGACAGCCGATACTCGGTGGTGGAGTGCGGGTTGAATAGGGATTCCTCATAGGAGGAGGTGGCAAAACTGTCTTGTCCAATGTGGAGGCTCAAAAGCCGCTGGCCAGGCAGGCGCACTTCGACCGCGCGCTGGTCGGGAGCGGTCGCGAAAAAACGCAGGTCTCCGCCGGCGTTGATAACCCCGGAACAGGAACTCAGATTTGCCACGAGATACTCACAAATCTGGTCCACTATAAAGCCTTTGGCAATGCCGGAAAAATCCAAGCGCACCGGAAGGGCCCGCCGCATTTGCAAATCTTGGATAAGCAACGGAGGTGTAGGCGTGAACGCCGCACCGCTGAATGGGTTAAAGCCCCCCTCAGAGGTCCGCCACAGCTCGAGCGCCAGTTGCGCCAGCTGCGAAAACTCGGGGCTGACTTGGATTTCCTTTTCACTTTGATTCACATGAACGGTGTCGGAGGTCGCACGGAATTTAGAAAATTTGGCCTCAAGCTCATTTGCCAAATCAAAAGCGGCAGTGAGTACTGGATCAGTTTCCGCGGTGGTGAGAGTTTCAGGTGCAAACACCCGGATGCGCAGCAGGGTGCCCATGGCAGGACGGGCCCGCTTATGCTCGATGTTTAAGGAGCTCATAGGTATGGAGTACCCGGCGCACGCCGCCGCTGATATGCGCCGACGATAGCGTGGCGCCGCTAATATTTTTAATATCCTGATCCAATGTCAACGGCGCTGTCTTGTCCTTGCCGACGAACTGCGCGCGCCATTTTTCAGCGCGCACTTGATGCCCGTAGGATTCACGGTATTCGAGAATCTCGATGCCCTTGACCTTACCGTCGTGGCCGATCCCGACTGCATAAGTTATGTATTCATGTTTGCCTAGGACGCGGTCGATAAACACCCATTCCCCGCTCGCGGCCCGCCAAATCGTGGCCAACTTGGAGCGCACTTTCTCACCGGAAAAGTTCTTAATGGTGTTCTGATCTTCCGCGCTCAACGTTGAAATTGATTTTTCAAATTCGAACCCGGGAAAAAGCACGGCCGTGGCCTTTAGCTCGCTCATGTAAACTTCGCAATAAGCTTCGAGCGGAGCTATGGCACCGACCACCAGCGGCAGCGAGAGCGCGGCTTTAGTCCACATGGGAATGCTCTCCTCCAAACGGAATGCCAAAGCGTAGGCGCACTTCAAATTTTTCATGTTGACCAAGATGACGTGACGAATCTGCGACGGTCACGCCATCACTGCCAGTGCCCAGGTTGTGCGGCCAACCGGAGACCTGCGGCAGCACAGTGAGCGTCCACCAATAATTTTGATTGGCATAATGCACTGAGGGTCCGGCAAAAAAAGCTGAGTGTTCTTGATTATTCAGGTTCATATTAATAAATTCCATGTGATTACGAAATTCCAGTCCGGCAAACCAATTCGCACGAAAGCGATAATTGGCGCCGAGAGTCCATTCGACCCACAACTCCTTTTTCACCACGCCGTCGACTTTTTCCCACTCGGGCTCGACCATTAAATTGGTGGCGGTAACCAAAGTATCGCCTAAAAAGTTTTTTTGCAATATCAGACGGCCTTCGACGGATCGCTCAATGGCATCGTCCCCTGTCATGCGGTCGCGCACGGAGATTTCAGGCTCTAGATAAAGCGCCAGTCCAAGCGGATCTTTGTAAGGGCTCATCAACCGATACAGCAACTCCACCGAAGCGCCATTTACATTAAATTCGCGGCGATTGGGCAAATCGTTGCTGACATCCTCGGGTTCATATTGGTGAGTGGCATTGAGATAGCTGCTGTTTAAATAGAACGCCACTTGGAAATTGCCCGTCACGCCGTATTCAAACTCGTTGCGCAAATCGACGGCAGTGTAATTGCCGCGGGCCTTACCGGAGCGTAGAGTTTGGGTTTGTTCGTATTCCCAGTTCCCGCCGGGTGTGGTTTCGGAGGTGTAAAGGTAGCCAAAAAAGGCTTCACTGGCGGAAGCTTTTCCCGCGGTTATAAGACCAAATAAAAGCAGGGTAATGGTCGATATGTGTTTCATTCGCGCTTCTTTCTTCACAGAGGATGTGATCCCACCCTGACACGGTTTAGGGGCGGATTTCAACTTTTGGGCGAAGACGGCCCGGTAGTGCAAACAAGATGGTCGGCAAATTGAAAACCAATTGACCGGCTCGCGAACCAAAAGCCGGGTAAGTGGCGAAAGCTCACATTTGAAGACCATCGACCAACGTCGCGGTGGGTCTGGGGGGATGGGCGAAGGCGGCGGTTGAAGGCGCAAAAGACCAGCAGGGGAGACCCATTCAAAGAAATCTCATCGTCCATGAGCCTTTTTTAAAACCTTTTGCGCTTAGTGAAGTAGGTGGACGAACCACCTGTATAATCAAACCAAAGGAGATCCACTTTATGAAACATTGGCAAATTCTTCTCACTCTCGCCGTGACGTTAGCTTCTCAAGCCCATGCCAACAACCCCATCACCTGCACGATTCGCACGTTCACCGGCAACTATTTGACCGCGGTCGACAGTGGTGGTCGCACTACCGACGTGATCCACTCCGATGCGACCCAATGGCACAGCTGGGAAAAATTCACCTTGATGGATACTGGCAAGAAGGACGGAAGTCTCATCCGCTACGGGATTAAATGCTTTGACGGTCACTACCTGACCGCAGTCAGCGGCGGAGGACGTAACTCGGACGTGATCCACTCCAACGCCAGCAAAATCAATTCATGGGAAGAGTTCAAGTTCGTGCCGCTCGGAAATGACATCTATGCCATTCAAACCACTAACGGCCTCTACTTGACCGCCGTGGGCGGCGGTGGCCGCATCACAGACGTGATCCATAGCGATGCCAGCCTGGTGCGCGACTGGGAAAAGTTCCACGTTGTTTGCGGCTACTAACGAAATTGTAGTCGAAGCCGTTAAACGGAAAGTGCAGAGCGGTGTCGGTATGCGAGTAGGTGCCGTTTAGGCAAACTCCGGCAAAGGAGCCGGGGCTGCTACAGCCCTGGTCCGAGGCCAACCCATTCCAGATGCAGGAACCAATGGTGCACGTGCCCGAAGTCTGATCGCCCGTCATGGTCATGGGACAATTGCCGATTTACCTTGGCACTGATTAGTCGACTTGAGTCGCGTCTAGTCCGCTGCCTAGCGACTTGTGCGGCCAAAAATCACTGTCTATTATAGGCTCAGTCGAACCACATAAAAGTCGAGCTGCGTATGAACAAGAAGTCCAGTCAAGCCGAAATCCTCCAGCGCCTAAAAGAATCCCCGCGTGAGAAAATTAAAGTTGCGGTGACTGACCTCGACGGCATTCTTAGAGGCAAGTACCTGCACAAAGAAAAATTTTTCTCGAGCTTAGAAAACGGCTTGAATTTTTGCAACGTGGTGTTCGGCTGGGATTCTTCGGATGCCTGTTATGATAATAGTAAGTACACCGGGTGGCACACGGGCTATCCCGACGCTCACGCCGTGATCGATCTATCCACCTACCGTGAAATTCCGTGGGAGGGCGGTTTGCCCTTTGTGCTTGCTGATTTTTCTTGCTCCGACGGGAAGGACCTTGAAATATGCCCGCGGCGTTTGCTCAAGCGGGTACTCGCCGCTGGCGCCAAGGAAGGCTATAACGTCAAATGCGGAATGGAATTTGAGTGGTTCAATTTCAAGGAGACGCCGCAGTCGCTAGCAGTCAAAGGCTATCAAAAACCTGAACCACTTTCGCCGGGGATGTTTGGTTACAGTCTCATCCGTGTCACGCAAAACCAGCCATTCTTTGCGGCGTTGATGGATGAGCTGCTCGCGTTTGGAATTCCGATCGAGGGCCTCCACACCGAAACCGGGCCGGGAGTTTTCGAAGCGGCGATTTTATATTCTGACGCGCTTGAGGCCGCCGACCGCGCCACCCTTTTTAAAACCGCGACCAAGGAGATCGGTCAACGATTTGGGATTATGCCGAGTTTTATGGCTAAGTGGAATACGGCATTGCCCGGATGCAGTGGACATATGCACCAGAGCTTGTGGGACACGAGCGGCGTCACCAACCGTTTTTTTGACGAAAAGGACTTTTATAAAATGAGTCCGGTTTTCAAGAGTTATCTTGCGGGCCAATTGCATTGTCTGCCAGAGATTTTACCGCTGCTGGCGCCGACGGTGAACAGCTACAAACGTTTGGTCGACGGCTATTGGGCGCCAACCAAGGTTACCTGGGGGATCGACAATCGCACTGTTGCCTTTCGCGTGATCCCGGCAAGTAGCAAATCCACCCGGCTGGAAGTTCGCGTCGGGGGTTCAGATTTAAATCCCTATCTGGCGGTCGCTGCGTCAGTGGCGGCGGGCCTTTATGGCATCCGCAAAAATCTGCAGTTGAAAGACAGTCCGGTGACGGGCAGCGCTTATCACGCCGAGGCCTTGCGTTTGCCCCGCAATCTGGCCGACGCCACTCGTATCATGGCGGAGTCGAAAGTCGCGCGTGAGCTGCTTGGCGACGGTTTCGTCGATCACTTCGTCAAGACGCGCGAGTGGGAATGGTCTCAGTTCCAGGCCGCGGTGACCAATTGGGAAATGCAGCGCTACTTTGAAATTATATAAAAGGAGTTTATAGACATGTATAAATTTGGATTTCCTACGCCCATTCATTTCGGCGCGGGTGTGCGCAAAGACCTTCCCGCTTTATTAATGTCCAAAAAAATTAAGCGACCGCTTATTGTCACCGACAAAAGTGTCGGAGCCTTACCCCTGTGCCGCGAGTTGGAGGCACTGCTTGAGGAGGCTGGGTTAAAGGTCGCAACTTTCGCTGGTGTGTGGGGCAATCCGGTAAAGTCCATGGTAGATGCGGGGACTGAGGCTTATCGCCGGCATCTGGCGGATGGAATTGTCGGCCTTGGTGGGGGAGCTGCGCTCGATGTGGCCAAAGCGGTGGCATTGCTCGCTTCGCATCCGGGAGATCTCTTTGATTATGAAAGCACTCAGTCCAATCCGCGTCCGATTGATCGCAATGTGCCGGCGTGGATAGCGGTGCCAACCACCAGTGGCACCGGCAGCGAAGTCGGTCGCAGTGCCGTCATCTCCGACGAAAAAACTCATATTAAGAAGTTCGTGTTCTCGCCTAAATTCCTCGCCGCCGCGATTGTCATGGATCCGGAACTGACGGTGAATCTGCCGCCCGCCATCACCGCGGCGACCGGAATGGACGCACTCACTCACTGCGTGGAGGCATATTTAGCGAAGGATTTTCACCCTATCTGTGATGGCATTGCGCTCGAGGGCGTAAGACTCGCGAGTCAAAGTCTGATGAAGGCGGTGAAGGAGCCGGGCGATATTGAAGCCCGGGGCTTGATGATGATGGTTTCAGTGATGGGCGGAATTGCCTTTCAAAAGGATCTCGGCCTAACCCATTCGTGCGCGCACGCGCTCGGCACCGCAGTGGATATGCATCACGGTCTAGCCAATGGAATCATGATTGATTATGCGCTTCGCTTCAATGTGCCGGTGCGAGAAGACCGATTTAAAAACCTAGCGATGACGGTGGGATTGCAAAATCACACGGCGCAAGCTTTTTTGCAGTGGCTGAGTGAGCTTAAGGTGGAAATCGGCATTCCTAAAAATCTGACGGCGGCTGGGGTGCCGAAGGCCAAGCTCGATGAGTTGACCTCGCTTGCCTTCCAAGACTCCTGCCATCAATACAATCCGCGTCCGGTGACGGAGAAAGATTTTCGCGCTATTTTCTCCGAGGCCTTTTGATGATGCGCATTGGGGTCAGCGCCTGCTTTTTTCATGCCGACCCTCAGCGCGCTATATTCAAGGGCAAAACTCTACTCTATTTGGTTCAGGATGTCGGTCAGTGGTTGCTCACCCAAGGGGTTATGCCGGTATTGATCCCCACGCTGCCGGAAAAGAGCGGAATTTCGCTTCAAGATATGGTGGGGGAGCTCGACGGCTTGGTGTTACAGGGCGGGTCCGATGTGGCGCCTGAGTCCTACGGCGAACGGGCGCTGAAACCCGAATGGACCGGTGACCGTAAACGCGATATCTATGAAATTAGTTTAGTTGAAGAGTTTGTGCGCGCACATAAGCCAGTGTTGGGGCTTTGTCGCGGGTTACAGCTACTCAATGTCGCGTTGAAAGGTACGCTTTATCAAGATATTCCGAGCCAAATTCCTGATGCGCTCAATCATCGCAACTGGGATATTTACGAGCAGAATTTTCATCAGATTGACCTTGCCGCGGGCTCTGCGTTGGCAAAGCTTTATCCTGGGGTGAAAACGGCCACAGTGAACAGTGTTCATCACCAAGCGGTGAAAGACCTGGGCCAGGGTCTTAGCGTGCAGGCGCTGTCGGTTCCCGACCGAGTGGTTGAGGCCGTACGCCTCAATGGTGACAACTACGTCGTCGGTGTGCAATGGCATCCTGAATTTCAAAATCCGCAAGATCCTAAGCTCTTAAGCACTATCCCACTGCTCGAAGAATTTCTGGCGGCGGCTGAAACAAGGAGTTCAATGCATGCTTAAAATAATAAATCCCGCCACCGAGGAAGTGGTCCAAGAAGTTCCTACCGATAGCGTCTCCAGCGTGCGAGAAAAATTCGCCCGAGCTCGAGAGAATCAGCCGGCGTGGGCGGCGACTCCGTTGGTGCAAAAGCTGGACATGATTCAGAAATTTCGCGGGTTCTTAGAGAGCGATAAGGAAGAGCTCGCCCGCATTCTCACCACCGAAGTCGGCAAGCCCATCGCGCAAGCGCGCAATGAAGTGCAAGGCACGCTCGGACGTATCGATTTTTTCCTTGCAAAAACCGCGGAAATATTAAAACCGCGGTCGGTGTTCAAAGATAGCGGCATAGAAGAAGTCATCGCCCACGAACCGCTCGGTGTGATCGCCAACATCTCGGCGTGGAACTATCCCTACTTCGTCGGCTCCAATGTCTTCATTCCGGCATTGCTTACGGGCAACTGCGTGCTTTATAAACCCTCTGAGTTTGCCACCCTGACGGGGCTCGCGATCAGTGAACGACTGCAGCGCGCGGGCGTTCCAGTCAATGCTTTTATTCCACTGATTGGCGACGGCGCGATTGGAAGTGAAATTCTAAAACACTCCGTGAACGGAGTCTTTTTCACTGGCTCCTATCCGACCGGCAAAAAAATCGCGACCGCGGTGGCGGGAAGAATGATCAAAGTGCAACTCGAACTCGGCGGCAAAGATCCCGTTTACGTTTGCGACGACGCTCAGGTGGCCACGGCCGCCGAGGGCCTGGCCGACGGCGCGTTTTACAACAACGGCCAGAGCTGCTGTTCGGTTGAGCGTATCTATGTGCATGCGGCCATTCACGATACGTTTGTCGAACATTTCGTGGAGACCGTAAAAGCTTTCGTGCTTGGCAATCCGATGGACGACAACACTTACATAGGTGCGGTTACGCGGCCGGCACAAATAGATGTGCTGGAAAAGCAGGTGGCCGACGCCCTGACCAAAGGCGCCCAGCTGTTGGTGGGCGGCAAAAAAGTCACCGGTAGGAAAGGCCATTATTTTCAACCCACGGTATTTACAAATGTGAACCACACCATGGAAATGATGCGCGAAGAATCCTTTGGCCCCTTGATCGGCATTCAAAAGGTCGCAAACGATGACGAGGCTCTAAAACTGATGAACGATACCAAGTACGGTCTCACCGCCGGAGTGTATTCAGCCACCAAAGCCCGCGCGCTTGGCCTAATGGCGCTGGTGAATTCGGGCTCAGTCTATTGGAATTGCTGTGACCGCGTGAGTCCGCGCTTGCCCTGGTCAGGCCGTGGCCACTCGGGAATGGGCGCAACTCTTTCGGAGGAGGGCATCTCCACATTCCTGCAGCCGAAAGCCTATCATCTGCGCGGATAATTATTCAACTCCGAATGCGCCGACAGTCAGTGCACAGAAAAATCTCAACATAAAAATCTCATATTGAAATGAATACCTAATGATCACTTAGCCTGACCAGTCAGTCGGCTGAATCCGCGCCTCGGTTATTGCTCTCCCGTTTGGCAGGACCTTTGCTTCTCTAGTCAGTGGGGGGCCATGCTAAAATCGACGGTGCGTTGTCTCATTTTGATTCCATGCATTGTGCTGGCTATACGCAACGGAAAAATTCGCGAACGGGAAAGTCAAACTGCGCTCTCGCCTTTCTCCACTCTATGAGGAGCATCAGGGTGTGGAATTAGTGCGTGAATCATAGGCACCTTTTTTACACCCGACTGCGATCGACTAATGCAATAAATACAAGTCCGCCCCTCAGAGCGAAACTGTCAGTGGGTGGCTCGTCAGTAGTGACGCTTTCGGGATGGGCAAGGATCCGATCGGCACAGGACTACGTTGTCCGATGACGGTTTTGGGCAACGATGGCAGCGAACAGCCTGCCGTAGTAGAGGTGTATGCCGTAAACCCGGGTCGCCAAATCACGGCGCTCAATGTGCAGCATGGAGCCGTTCAAATCTCAGTGGTGGGCGCAAAACCGAGCTATCCTAAGTATGTGGTCGCCAACCAGATCAACAATATTCACCAAACAAAAATCTTAGTGGTGGATCCGACGATGCCCGATGCGAGCGGCGGAAAATCCGAAAACATCAACGTGAAGTTCAAACTCAAGGTTAAATATATGGCCGACAAAGCTTCGGGCAAAGTCACCTATGCCGGAAGTATTCTTTATTCTTTTCCCGGTGTCGGCGGCGAAACCATCGATGCTTCGGGTCCGATCGATTGTGTGTGTATAAATCAGGCGGGAGCTCCCGTCGAATGTCAAAAGTCCACCAAAGAAAATGAGCCTGAAGGCTAAATTTTACCAAAGGAGAATATTTATGAAAGTAAACATTTACGCAGCTGCGGGTTTGACACTCGCGCTTATGACCGGTGTGACCGTCCATGCCGACGGTGCGATCGACCGTTTACAAATCGATCAAAAATTGACTGGAAGGGCGAGTCCCGACTATTACTCTTCCATTCATGCCCACAGCGCTTACAACGAAGCCCCGGGCGGCTCCGGGATTGCTCTATCGCGGCGGATCTGGCGGTATGGTCGGTTTGAATCCCACCCAGCTGCAACTTTTTTGTGAGGAAGGCTATAGCAATGCCACCTTTGGCTATTCCAATGGCAATTTGGGGCCGGTGTCTTGCGCTCACAATTCTTACAATTATGAATTCGCCAATCCGAATAGCATCGACGGCGCTGTGCAGTTCTTGTCTCGCATCGCTTCGGCTTACAACAACAATAAAGGTCCCGTTTATGTACACTGTTGGGGAGGCCATCACGAGTCGGGACAAATGGCGGCTTATGCGCTGCAATTGTTTTGTGGCTATTCGGATCAGGACGCCATCGCCTATTGGGATAAAAATTCAAACGGAGATGCGGCTATTGGTGCGAATGTGCACAAGCGTATTTTGTGGTTTGGTCAGCAAATCAAAACTGAGCCGCGCCTAAAGGCATTGTTTACGGGTGTAGACATTTCGAGTCTTTGTCCGCCAACGCTCTAATTCTCCTGAGGCTGAAGCTGAGGCGGCGGAATGATTTCCGCTAGCCGTTTCAGTAGCCGTGCGCGCCGCTCGCGGCCTTTTTCACCCGCAAAAAGTTGATTGTATTCCGAGCCCTCGATGGTCCAAAATTCCTTGGGGTCCGAAGCTTTGCGAAAAATCTCCTCGCCTGAAATGTAGGGGACGATCGGATCATCTTTGTAGTGGATGATCAGCAGCGGAACCGGTGCGAGCTTCGAGACCTGGTCGCCGGGCGCATATTTATCACTGAGCACCAACCACGGCACCCATTGAAAAGGCCACGTCGCCCACGCCCGCGATAGCACGCGCTGGCCTATCTTGCGATAAGATAAAAAAGTGTCCGCAACCACCACAAACGTTCGTCAACCACAAGCCCTCGTGGTCGGCAAAACTGGGACTTGGTCCGGTGCGCGGCAGCGGCTGCGACGATTGCGGTGAACTGCGCGGTTCTGCGCTGTTCGGTTATTCGACAGACCTTGCACCACAGTTTTTGGGTTATGCGGTTGCCGGCCCGACAGTCGGAATTTTGCGAGCCGGAGAACGTTGGGGTCCGAGTCTCGCGGCAGGAGTGCTCGTGCGCCCGCGCGGCTTTGTGGTGAGAATCGAAGAGCGTGGGGACTATTTTGTCAGCGGCCCGTTTTATGTTGAAAGCCTTTTGACCTCCGAAGGCTCCCTGACCTGGCAGCCTTCTACCGACACCTCGCTCACCCTGCGCGCTTCGCAGGTAGAAAATCTTCGCGACCGCGCCAAGAGTTTTGGCGAAGCGATGATGCTTTTCGGACGGAACTTCTAGGGTTTCCGGTGGATAGGCGGCTCGAAGGGCAAACTCAGCTGCGCGCGGCAGATGATGCACCATTTCTGGAAAGGGAACCAGGTACCCTTCGCATCACCCTCAAGGTACATTTTCACCCTATGAGACTCTTGCAGCCTGAGGATTCGGAAATTGAAGCGTTGGAAGAGCGTGAGCTCGCCGACTATGCTAGAGGTGGCGGCGGCGCCATTGCTTTTGGGCCCCTAGGCAATGCGCTGGTCATCTTGCTATGTCTGATCGCGGCGCTGCCGTGGCAGGCTGGGCGTGTGGTGCGGAGGCTTCTTGCCCGCCGCCGCTAACGTGATTGTGATTGGCTCAGGCATTAGTGGCGCGTTTGTAGCTCACGGGCTGCTTGAGCGTGGGCTCAGTGTTTTACTTTTGGATGTGGGCAATGATGATCGCGAGGCACGGGAGAGTATTCCGGATCTTCCATTTTCTGAGATTGTTAAGGATCTTGACCTAGCGAAAAAAATTTTTATCAGCAACATCAGCAGGGCCGATAGTCATGGCCGCCAAGCCCGGGTGGGGAGTCAACTCACTCCGCCGCGGCAATTTATCACCCGGGCCACATCAGAGCTACTGCCCTTCACCGAACCCAATCCCTTTCAAGCGATGCAAAGCCTGGCGCTTGGCGGACTGGGCGCGGGGTGGGGAGCGGGCTGTTTCACCTTTACGCCCGATGAGCTTAGACGGTGTGGCATTTGGGAAGAAGATTTTTCCGAACTGTACACTAGGGCGTCAGAGATCGCAGGCATCAGTGGCGGGGCTGACGATGACGTCGCGGATATGTGTCAGGTCACGCGTTTTCCGCCGCTGGAGATCGATAGCAACCACGAGGCGATTCTGCAGCGCTACCAAAAACGCGCAAGGCGCGGCGGTTTCAAGCTGGGCCATGTTTCGCTTGCCATGCTCTCCCAAGACAAGGATGAACTGCGCCGAGCCAATCCCTATTTTGACATGGATTTTTATTCCGATGCACGCCGCTCGATCTTTCGGCCGCGGTATCTCATCGAGGCCATGTGTAAACTACCTAAGTTTACATACGTAGCAA
>JANXMF010000134.1 GCA_025354795.1 Pseudobdellovibrionaceae bacterium | reverse complement strand
GCGCCCGCCTTTGACATTGAAACTGAAATGCCCAGGTCGATAACCGCGGATCTTGGCTTCGGGAAGATTACAGTACAAATCGCGGATCAAAGGAAACAGCGCCACGTAGGTCGCCGGCACCGAGCGCGGCGTGCGCCCAATGGGGCGCTGATTGATCTCAATCACCCTGTCCAAATTTTCCAAGCCGGAAACTTTAGCAAACGGGGCTGGCTTCAGCGACGAATCATAAAACTCTCCGGCGAGTATGCGATAAAGCGTATCGATGATCAAAGTGCTCTTGCCGCTGCCCGACACACCGGTGATCGCCGTCAAAGTGCCGAGCGGAATTTCAAGGCGCACATTTTTGAGGTTGTTGCCATGAGCGCCATCCAACACCAACTGGTGGCCGTTTCCGGCCCTCCGCTCGGAAGGCAATAAAATGCGTTTAGCGCCCGACAAATAGGCACCGGTCACTGAATTGGGATCTTTGCTGACATCGGCGGGGCGGCCACGGGCCAGAATGTTGCCGCCCAAACGACCCGCGCGCGGACCCATATCAATCAGGTGATCGGCCAAACGGATCGTCTCTTCGTCATGCTCTACGATCAGCACGGTATTGCCCCGATCGCGAATCTCCTGAATCATCTCAAGCAAACGCTGATGGTCGCGCGGATGCAAGCCAATGCTGGGTTCGTCCAAAACATAGAGTACGCCCACCAAACCCGAGCCCACTTGCGTGGCCAGACGAATGCGCTGAGCCTCGCCGCCCGAAAGTGTGCGCGTCGGCCGCGAGAGGCTCAAATAGCCCGCGCCCACGCGATTCAAATAATCCAGCCGATAGGAAATCTGCTTGAGAATTTTTTCGCCAATTAAAAGTTGCCGCGGCTGCAACTTCAACCCTGCAACCAAAGTTTGCAACTCGCTCGCCGGCATCTCCGCCAGCTCCACAATGTTTTTGCCGTGCAAAAGTACAAAGCGGGCGTTGGCGTTGAGCCGGGTGCCCTTGCAGTCGGGACACACGCGCACGGCATACTCATCGATGCCCTGTTCTTCTTCGTCCTCATCGCTTTGCACTTTCTTATTTTTAAAATAGTACGAGGTCACCTTACGGGTGCGTTTTTCGCGGCTGTCCCACTCTTCGGATTTCACCTCTTGAAAATCGAGCGTGCCTAAACCATTGCAGGTCGGACAGGCCCCGCGCGGATTGTTAAAACTAAAGAGTCGCGGCTCGAGATCAGGAACCGTGTGTCCGCACGCGGGACAGCTGCGATGGATCGAGTAGGTCGTGACTTCACCGCCTTCGACTTTTTCGACTTTGACCAGGCCCTGCGCCAGGCTCAGCGCTAAGTTCACGCTTTCCTTTAAGCGCGGCAAAAATTTTGCATCCACCAACAGGCGGTCGATCAAGAGATCAATGTCGTGGCTCTTATTTTTCGCCAGCTTGGTGGCCTTTTCCAGCTCAAGCCAAGTGCCATCCACACGCGCGCGGGTAAACCCTTTCTTTAGCCACTTTTGAAATTCCGTTTGAAACTCGCCCTTCTTGCCGCGCGCGACCGGGGCCAATATCATAAATTTGGTGCCGCTTTTAATTTTCATGATCTCCGTAATAATCTCTTGCGGAGACTGCCCCTCCAGCGGCAACTGATGAGTGGGACAATGGGGCGTGCCCACTCGCGCATAAAGCAGGCGCAGGTAATCGTAAATTTCGGTCACGGTGCCAACGGTGGAACGCGGATTGGTGCTGATCGATTTTTGATCGATGGCAATTGCGGGCGAGAGACCTTCGATCGCATCAACTTCAGGCTTTTTAAGCTGTTCGATGAATTGCCGCGCATAAGTGGAAAGACTCTCAATAAAGCGGCGCTGGCCCTCGGCGAAAATCGTGTCAAACGCCAGGGAGGACTTGCCACTGCCGCTGAGACCCGTAATCACCGTAATTTGATCGCGCGGAATGAGCACGCTGATATTTTTCAGATTGTGCTCACGCGCGCCACGCACCATAATTCCATCATCGAAACTCGATGTCGGCGTTTGCTCTGGACGCAGAATTTCAGGTGGCAAGTTTACCCCGTTCGGCAGCGCGCGCAGTCGCCGTAAAGCTCAAGCACGTGATGAGTCAGGCGGAAATTATGCTCCTTAGCCACTTGTTCTTGCAAGGCTTCAATCTGTGGACTTTCAAACTCAACAATTTGCCCGCACAGCTTGCAGGTCAGATGGTCATGGTGCCGCCGGGGCGTTAACTCATACCTGGCTGGAAGCCCGCCCATGCGTACCTCCGTCACCATCTTCTGTTCGGCCATCTTGCGTAAAAAACGGTACACGGTGGCAAATCCAATTTCTGGATAACGGGCGTTAACGGTCTCAAACACTTCTTGCGCCGTCACATGGGCACGCCCCGCACTCAACGATTCTAAAATCGCCAGGCGCTGCTGCGTCACTTTGAGGCCCATCTTGCGAATCATGCGCTTAAAGGTTCCGGGCTCTAGCGGCTCCCTGCGAATCAATTTCTCGGGCTCCAAAGGCGCTCGGCCCTTGGCCAAATTGGGAAGGATATGTTCCATGGATTCAGTGCTTCTCATAAATGAGAACGAGTGTCAATTAGGGGGAGCCTTTTGCCGAAGGGGAGCTTCTGCTTCTTTACTAGGAAGGTGCCTAGACTCCCAACTCCGCCAGACTCCGCGAATCCAGTGGGCCCCGATACAACTGTAGCAACCACTGGGGGAATTCAACCGACTTGCGCACGCCCAAGCCCACTTTTGGCCACCCCAACTTAGCGGCGAAGCCTTGAAATAAACCACGCAACGCCCCATCATCGCTCAGGGCATTTTCGACAGCCACCAGGAGCGCTTCCATCTCCGCACGCGGGACCTTTAAGACTTTGTTTTGAAAAATCGACTGGCGCGCCACACTGAGCGCTTCGAGGCCCAAAAACAGCGACCATGCACAAAAACGCCGAAACTCCGGTTGCTCCTTCGGGAGATCGAGAAGAAATGCCAGGGCCTCGTCGGCATTGCGTTCGGAGCTATCTTCGACCACCTCCCGCGAAGGGATCAAATGCCTGCCATGGCGCTCGTCCCCAACCTGATCTTTCAACAAATTCACTTTTTGTAAAAACAAACCAAAGTGGTGGGCGCGTAGGAGATTGGCTTCGGAGAGCAAAAGGCTTGGCTCGACCTTGTTGATTAATTTTACCAGCAACTCGCCGACCACACCGGCCACAAAGAAGCAATATTGATTCACCTCAGCAAGCGTCCCCAAGCGCAATGATCCATTTTTTCGCTGAAGGCTAAAATGCTGCATGCCGCGGGACATGCTTAATATTATCTCACGTATAATTTCGTGGACTTGCGCAGGGAAGGCGTGAAAGTCGTTGAGCAAAACCGCGGCATCCCGCAGCAGCGCCTGCTCGCCCGCCGCGATGCCGGCGGGGAATTCCTGCATCCAGTCGGTCAACCCTTGGGCGAGCGAGCGCGCGCGCAAAGCTTGGTCGAATTTCGCGAACGCGCGCATTTGCTCAGCGCTACTTCTCCACGGCGAGTCCTCGATGGTGTCCACCACCCGACACAATAAATAACTTAAGCCAACCCATTCATGCAGCGGTTCGGGCAACTGCCGAATGCAAAATGCAAAACTGCGACTCACTCGATCCAGATGTGCTTGGTAGAATTCGCCCCCTGCCGTCATGTGATGCGGCCCGAGCGAATATGCAAATCGTGCTGGGGAAAGGGAACTTCGATCTTATGCATGGTGAAAAGTTCGAGCAGGCGAAAACGAATACTGCTACCGATGCTCCGGCGGCTCGGAAAGTCGCTGGCGCCGATGTAATAAAGAATATCGAAAATCAAAGCGCTGTCGCCAAAATCCGAGAACACCAGGTCCGGAGCGGGATCATTCGCGACCAAGGGGACTTCTGCGAGCGCTTTCATCACCAGTTCGCGCAGGAGTTTGACATCGGTGTCATAAGCCACGCCTACGCGCACCGAGCCGGCGATCGAACCCGACATGGTCCAGTTGGTCAGATTCTTTTCGATAAAAGTGGTGTTGGGAATGACCGTCACGGCATTCAGCCCCGTGCGCACTACGGTCGAGCGGATGCCGATGTTCTCGACTTGGCCCGACACGCCTTCGATCTCAATGAAGTCGCTCACGCGGATTGGGCGCTCCATCATCACTAAAATCCCACTGATAAAATTATTCACCAGGTTTTGTGAGCCAAAGCCGATGCCCACCGCCAGCGCTCCGCCCAGAACCGTAAAAATGGTCACCGGTACATTCAGGGTGTGCAGCGTAAACAGCGTCGAAAGACATAAAAAGAAGTAGAATATAAAGCGGCGAAGGGTGTAGCGCAGCGACTCTTCAAGGCTCATGCGCCCGAGCAACCGATTGTCGACCTCAGTGGCCCCGCGCCGGGAAATCATGTAACCAACGACTAGCATCATCACGCCAGTGATCAATTTTCCGAGCGAAATGCCGTGACCGTCCAACTCAAACAGTTGATAATTCAAAACTTCAAATACGATGCGGAGGATTTCCCTCCAAGTCATTTGCGCCAGCAACTGCTCTTTTTCCATATTTCACCCGTACGGCTCTGTAACTTCTTCTTCCCACAATGTCATGCTTCGCTTGAAATGCCAGTTGATTATGCGACGCATTTAAACGCACCCGGCACTGATTTGTGACTGCGTGAGGACCGAACTCTTGATATAAATATGGCAGCAACAAATTTTTTGGAGTTACTACGTGGAACGGATCTCTTCTTTCAATCGTTCGAATCTGGAATACATCGAAAACCTCTATCAAACATTTTTAAACTCACCTCAGTCGCTGGACCCGCAGTGGAAAATGTTTTTTGAGGGAATGGAGTTTGCCCAGCAACGTCCCAGCACCGATCAATATTCAGCGCAGGAACTAAACGTCTACCATTTAATCGAACATTACCGGAATTACGGCCATCTCAAAGCCGATTTGGATCCGCTGAAACTGGTCAAGCGCGACAGCGATTCTTTTGCGCTGGCGAACTTTAAACTTGCCGACTCGGACCTCGTCAAGCCCTTTGCCGTTAGCACGCTTATTGGCCTAAAATCAGCGGCCACGTTACGCGACATCATTGCCTTTCTCGAAAATGCCTATTGCCGCACTCTCACGGCCCAGGTCGCTGAGTGCCGGCCCGAAGTGCGCGACTGGTTTCGCCAGGAATTTGAGCAGCGCCCGCCCTTGAGCTTTGGCAAAGAGCAACGCGTGGAAATTTTTAAGCAGCTGGCGCGCACTGAGAGCCTCGAGCGTTTCATTCACACCCGCTACGTCGGCACCAAGCGCTTTTCTATTGAGGGGGGCGACGCCCTCATCCCAATGCTTGAGTTTTTAGTAGCCAAGAGCACGGCGCTGGGGATCGAAGATATGGTCATAGGAATGGCTCATCGCGGACGAATCAATGTATTGGCCAATTTTATGGATAAGGCCTTGGCCGTGATCTTTTCAGAATTCGACGGGACCGCCTTTGCGCAAAACGATTACAACGGCGATGTAAAATACCACTTGGGTTACTCCAGTGATCAAGAAACCGAAACCGGCGTTTGCCACGTGTCTTTGGCTTTTAATCCGTCGCATCTGGAGGTGGTCGACCCGGTCGTTATCGGTATGGCGCGCGCCAAACAGCGGCGGCGCAACGACACCCTCAAACGCAAAAAAGTGGTTCCCGTGCTCATTCACGGTGACGCGGCCTTTGCTGGGCAAGGCGTAGTGAGCGAAACTTTGCAAATGTCCCTGCTGCCGGGCTACACCGTGGGCGGCACCATTCATATTATTATCGACAATCAGGTGGGCTTCACCACCGATCCCAAAGATGCGCGCTCGACTCGCTATTCCTCGGACGTTGCCAAGTCAATCAAAGCGCCCATCTTATTAGTCAACGGCGATGATGCCGAGGCCTGCGTGCGCGCCATGGATATGGCCGCGCGCTTTCGCCAGCAGTTTGGCGAAGACATCGTGATCGACCAAATCTGTTATCGCCGCTATGGCCACAATGAAGGTGATGAACCGGCATTCACGCAACCCGTGATGTACGAAGCTATTAAAGGGCATCCGACACTGATGAACATTTACTTGGATCAGTTGCACCAAGCCGATGTGCTTACACGCATGGATGGCGAGTCTTTTTATAAAGAGAAAATCGACAACTTGCAAAAGACACTGGATGAAACGCGCAAGAAACCGCCGGAATATAAAGCCAATGCCTATGGCTCGCAGTGGACTAAAATGCGCCGGGGTACGCTTGCGGATTTCGACCAGAGTGTGGAAACCAAAGTGGCGGCCGCGACTTTGCAAAAAGTAACCAAAGTTTTGACTGAGGTACCTGCCGGATTCAATATCCATCCCAAGCTGGCCAAACTTATTGAGGCACGTCACAAAATGGCGGAGAGCGGAAGTCTCGATTGGGCGATGGGTGAACTTCTCGCCTACGGCAGCCTGTGCCTCGAAGGCAGCCCGGTGCGGGTGTCGGGCCAGGATTGTAAACGTGGGACGTTTACTCACCGGCAGGCCGTTTATTTTGACACTCACACCGACCAAGAATATTGCCCGCTCAGCACTCTCAATCCGGAAAAAGGCGAATTTGTAATCTACAATTCGCTTTTGTCGGAAATGGCGGTGGTGGGCTTTGAATACGGCAATTCCTGCTCGGACCCGACCTACCTCACCATTTGGGAAGCGCAATTTGGCGACTTTGCCAACGGCGCGCAAATCGTGATCGATCAGTTCTTAAGCTCGGGCGAAGAGAAATGGATGCGCGGATCGGGACTCACGCTGTTGTTGCCCCACGGTTACGAAGGTCAAGGGCCCGAGCACTCGAGCGCTCGCTTAGAGCGTTTTCTTCAACTGTGCGCGCAAGCCAACATGCAAGTTTGCAACCTGACCACGCCGGCCAATTTGTTTCACGTGCTGCGCCGGCAAATTAAACGCGACTTCCGCAAGCCTTTGATCATTATGTCGCCCAAATCTCTGTTGCGTCATCCAAAGGTGGTTTCGGCATGGAAGGAATTTACCGCGGGCGCCTTTCAAGAGGTCATGCCCGATCCCAAAGCTTCGGATCTCAGAAATGCTGAAGCTTTGGTGCTGTGCTCAGGAAAGCTTTATTACGATCTCGACGAGGCCCGCGAGAAGACCTACACCAAGAGTCAAAATACTGTGATCGTCCGGGTCGAGCAGCTCTATCCATTCCCGCGCGTGCAATTGACTCCGTACCTAAACGGCATGGGCAAATTGTCGCGGTTGGTGTGGGCGCAGGAAGAACCCAAAAACATGGGTGCTTACTCGTACATCGCGCCGAAACTGCAAACGCTGCTGGAAGAACTGGGTAAAAGGAAACTGCAAGTCGAATACGCCGGGCGCACCGAACGCGCCAGCCCTGCGGTGGGCTCTCATCACCAGCATCAAAAAGAACAGCAGAGCATTATTGACACCGTTTTTAAGAGTTAACTTGGAGGAACAACAGTGAAAACGCAAATCAAAGTCCCCGCCGTTGGCGAATCCATCACAGAAGGCACCATTGCCTCGTGGAATAAAAAAGACGGTGAGGCGGTCAAACGCGATGACGTTGTCTTAGTGCTCGAAACCGATAAGGCGAGCGTGGAAGTCGTGGCCGAAGCCGATGGCGTGCTCACCACATCAGCCAAAGTGGGCGACGTCGTCAAAGTGGGCAGCGTGGTGGGAGAAATTGACTCTGCCGGGGCGCCGAGTGCTAAGGCCGCGACCGCAGCCACTAGGCCGCCACCCGCCGGAGCCACCTCAACTCCGTCAGTTTCTGCGGCCGCCGCAGCCGCAGCCG
>JANXMF010000120.1 GCA_025354795.1 Pseudobdellovibrionaceae bacterium | reverse complement strand
CATCGCGCTGTTCGCGCTGGCGGCGCTTTTCGACTTCGAAAAATTCGGAGCTAGTGGTGATGTGGCTTAACTCGTCACTGATTTTGAGCAACTCGTCCTCGCCCTCGGAGTAGGTCGAGCCCACGGTTTGTGAAAGCTGCCCGGTGAGGTCGCTGAGCGTTTCTTTATCCTCGATTTCGCCAATGCCTTCAGGGATCAACTGATCAATCTCGTGCAATGAAGGCAATTCTTGTAGATTTCTGAGACCGAAAATCTCTAGAAATTTACGCGAGGTTTCGTAAAACATGGGCTTGCCTGGCAATTCGCTGCGTTCGCCAAAGGTCAAAAGGCTTTTTTCCATCAGTGCGCGAATCAAATGTCCCGACTCCACACCTCGGATCTCATCGATTTGCGCTTTGGTCACAGGCTGTTTATAAGCGCAGATCGACATGACTTCGAGCGCGGGCCCCGACAAACGAAACGGACGCGCTTTTACCGATTGGCGCAGGTATCTCATGTTCTCAGACTTAGTGCGCAGCTGGAAACCGCCGGCCACTTCTTCCAAAGTGAAGCCACGAGTCGTCTGAATGTATTCAGACTGCAAAGTGCCAAGGGCGGCGCGGATGTCTTTGGCCATTACCGATGTGCCCTTGAAGGCTTGCTTAATGATGCTCACCGAAATCGGTTTATCGGTGGAGAACAAAACACTTTCAACAATAGACAGCGTTTGCTCAGAATTGAGACCTTCCACGTGCTCAATCGCCGCCGACTCGAAGCTTTCAAGTTCGGTGCCTTCGAGCTCCACGTCGCTAGCTATGGTTTGGCTTTCTTCTGAACTTTCATCGGACATTTCTTCTTCGAATTCTTCATCCATCATAATTCCACCTCAAGAGTCGGAGCGGGAGAGTTGGTCGGGCCTAAATCGGAGTCGGGAGTTTCGTTTTCAGTGGCAGGCGCGGTGGTCGACGCGTCCAGAAGGCCTTCGGCTGCGATTTCCGCATCGATTTCGGCATCGGTCGCGGCAACGACTTGGCGCTCATCGCTCACGATCTCCTCATCCGCATCCTCGGCAAAGCCCGGGTTGTCATCCAAACTGAGTTCGGCACGACTGAGAATTTCGTTGGCCTTCTGTTCGGCGTTCACGGAATCGTAGCTTTCAACCTGCGACACTATGTCGCGGTCAATCTCGCGCGTGGGCTCGATGTGAATGTCGGCAAAAGCTTCGGCCTGAAACAGCGCCACAAATCCCATTTTCGCGAGTTCGAGCAGTGACAAAAACGTCACCAACACTTGGTTCGAGGGATTTTCTTTATCGGTGATCAACTCGCTAAACACCATGCGTTTACCTGGAACAAACAGCAAACGCATTTCCATAATGCGGGCGGCGATGGATTGTAATTCGCCAAACACCCGGTGCACGGACTTTTTCATGTTCTTAACCACATGGCGATAAGCCGCGATCAAAGAAAAAAGCGGATTTTCCTCGAGGATGAGTTCGCCTTCCTCGATCGCTTCGATATCCTCGCGCTCACCGCGGTGAAACACGTCGCGCCCGAGTAGTAGGCGCTTATACAAGGTGCCGGAAAGTTCCTTAAACGTCTGATATTCCAACAGCTTTTGCACCAGATCCTTGCGCGGATCGTCAACCACATCCTCGCCGTCTTCGGCGTACTGCGGGAGTAACAGCCGCGATTTTATGTGGATCAAAGTTGCGGCCATGGCCACGAATTCCCCGGCCACTTCCAGATCCAAACGCCGCATGGTTTTGATGTACTCGAGGTACTGAGTAGTGATTTGATGGATATTGATATTGAAGATATCCATTTGCTGCTCACGAATAAGATGCAGCAGGAGACCGAGCGGCCCCTCAAATCGCTCCAAATGCACATTGATACTCAAACTCAAAGCTCCCGGTAAGTGGCTTAAATTTCACCAAGATGAGTGAAAATGTTCAAGGCTTTTCTCCTTTTAAAAAGAGCCCGTCCACGAGCTCGAAAGTCCATATGCGTTAATGAGCGGCCCACGTCTACGTGCGAGGTTCCCCTTGTGTTTTAACCAGAGTGGCCCCAACATTAAAATGTGCAATTACACCCATCCTATGAGATGATTCGAATATTAGTGATTGATGACGAGCCCGAAATGCTCGACATCATCCTCGAGAGTTTACAAGATCCAAGCTTTATTTTTAAACCGCTGACTTCGAGCAAGGACCTATGGGCCGACATCGAGGCGTTTCAACCCGGCCTGATTCTCACGGATAAACTCATGGCGGATCGCTCGGGCAATGACATCATTCAGCAGGTTCGGCAAAGCCCCCGCTATTGCGCCATTCCCATCATCATATTGTCAGGCCAAACTGATTTGGCGGAAAAAGTTTTGACCCTGCAATTGGGGGCCGACGATTATTTAACCAAACCATTTTCGCCCGAAGAACTCAAAGCCCGGGTGATAGCGGTGATTCGCCGTTCGCGCCGCTCCTCCATGCTCGATTCGCAAACCGCCAAATCACCGTTGGTGATTAATGCGGCCGCTCATACGGTCACGATTTTTGAGCGCGAAATTGCACTGACTCTCACCGAATATAAAATTTTGGAGTTATTAAACTCGCATGTCAAACACACCGTCACCCGTGGCGACATCGTCATTCAGGCCTTGGGCTCGACCCATGTCTCGGGCCGCACCATTGACGTCCATATTGCATCTCTCCGTTATAAACTCGGCGAGTTTGGCCGTAACATCGTGACCGTGCGCGGGATCGGTTACAAACTGACGGGCTAATCTTCTGGTGTCACTTTGAGTTTTGATTCCGCAAACACCCAAATTAAAACTAAACTAGTGGAAATATCGAAGGGCGTGCGAAACAGGGGGCTGCTCTGATTGACCGAGCCGTCTAAAAATTCCATCGAAGATCCCAGCGAGAGCTTCAGCCCAGGTCGTATCCAAAAGCTAGCGCCGACATTCAAGTCACTGAGCAAGTAGCCGCTACGCGCGTGATAGGCAGGTCGCTCCACAGTGGCGTATTCTCGCTTTACTTCGTAAAAATAATCGTGGAAACGTTTGGAAGCGAAGTTGACCGTCAGCAAAGTAAATAAATCTAATTTGTACCCGAAGGCGTTGGGATAATCGTAAAGCAATTCGGGCGCGATAACAAAACCGCGGTCAATGATATGGGAACCGTTGGCGGAAAAAGCCGCGCGCAGCGGCAGCCCAAAACGCAGTAGTCGCCCGGCTTTGAGGGTCGCAAGATCGACCATCAAACGCGGTCCGGCCTCCCCTAGCCACTCGAGATCGGGCATTCCTTGGCGCGCGAAATTGTGTCCGGAGGAACTGGGCAACCCCCCCGCGGCGCTGATATTCAGTTCATAGCCCACCGATTTGATAAAGCGCGCACGCGTGCCGCCACGCCGATCGGAATGTAAAAATTCACCGCGGTAAATCGCATAGGGGAAGGGGATTCCCCAAAAATGTGATTGATCCGAGCCTGGGTAGTCGGGCGTATAGGTTCCGCCGCCGCCGAGTCCCACTTCCCACAACGGGCGATCGTCCACTTCTGGCTCAGGCAGCGGCAGCGCTTCGAGCTGTGCGCGGGCAACCAAAGGCAGGAGCAATAGCATAAATAAACATATTTTAGTTATCACGCAAGCTCCTTAGGACCACTTCCGCGATTTTGGCGTGACCCCGAGCGGAGGGATGAAAGCAATCGTGGCCCACATCGCCGGTGGTAAATTTAAGGTCGCGCACATCTTCGAGATACCTCCAGCTTAAACCGCGCCCCTGAAAGCGCGCGTTGAGGGTTTCAATTTCAGCCTTCCAGGCATTATTAAAAGCCGCGAGCACCGCCCGTAAATGCGCGAGATGAGGAGCGTCGCCCGGCCGGGTCGAAGTGACCGAAGGACACATTAGATTCAGCATGCGCAGCACCAGCCACGACGAAAGTCCCGAGGCTTTCAACTCTCCGCCGCGCAGTTTTCCACAGGTCACTTGGCCCTGCCCTTCAATGTTCACTGCCTGCGCCATAATCTCCGGGTTGGTGACCACATTGATCACATCGAGCGGAGCCAAAACTGCGATGCGCGTGCCGCGCGGGTGCGGCTTCAGATAGGGCGCCGCCGCGTCCCAGGCCGAAGCCAGTGACACTCGGTAGGATGCGGCCCACTCGTCAGGACCGTGAGCAAAAACTCTTATGTCACACAAATCATTGGCCGTGAACGAAACCAGCACCAACGGCGGCAGGGTCGCGGTCGGCAAGGCAAAGATGCGCGCGAACTGCATGGCAATCGTATCGACGCGCACTCCATCTTGCGCCACTAGGACGATATCTTGCGCGGCCACTTGCAACGCTCGACCGACAGTGTAGGCAAAGCTGTGCTCGGGGACATCCAGTCGCTGTGCGAGCTTGGCGCCTAAACCGAGCCAGACACTTTCTTGAGGCGCATAAAATATGCGCGTGAGCGCGGCCACCGGAGGGGCTTCAGTCAAATGATCGATTAGACTTGAAACCGTCGGCTCAAGGTCGGGAGCGCTCGCCGCTCCGGTGACTCCACTATCACCGACGATCGCAAGCCAATGATCCGGATTTGACAAGGGGCCAAGAATTGTCGCCCCCAGGCTTAGACATAAGAACAAGCACGCCAAGATCATGACTACAAATTAAGATGGTCCGCGCGGGATTACAATGAAGTTGTGAGAATGTGCCCGGTGTAATGATCGTAAATCCGGGCGATAGAACGCGCCACTTGCTCATACGAGTGACTCGGTGAAAAATAAACTTCGATCAAGGGTCGGTAGAGTTCGGCAAGATCAGGATTGCCGCCACTCTCAGGGCGGTGATACCAAACCAGCGCGCCCATCACCGGATTGGATTCTCCCAACTCCGAATTGCCATAATTATTAGCACGGGACAAAGCGTAAAGCTGACGATTGAGCCACGCAATCGGTGTCGGCTTAAATCGCGCCGCCATTAAATGCGCGAGCACTGTATTATTGTCGTCCACATCGCCCAAGCCGCGCGTACGAAGCCGCTTATCGGTCTCGTCCCAATGCAGCGGGATAGCTTCGATGATCGTTCCGATCAAATCGATAGTGTCGGTGACGATTAGGAGCGGGTAAAGCGCGACCGTATAGTAACCACCGGCACGTATAAACAATCCAATATGCCCGATCATGGTGTCGGGAATTTTACGCTGGATTTCACCTTCGCCGGTGTCCAGAGTGTTTTGCGCGAACAGGCCGCGCGCTAAAATCGCGCGAAAGAGTCGACCAAGCCGCGCATAGTCCTGATAAGCGGCGCAGTAAGCTATCACCGGCACCAACTGATCGCGCGACGTGGTGTCAGGATTGGCGGACCAGCGCGTGGGGTCGGGGTGGCGCACATAAATTCCGGGCTGCACTTCAAACTTGTCCATGATGACACTCGGATTTTGCCGTTCAGGCTCCTCTTCGATCACTAAAGTGTTGGAGGTATGTTCGTAGCGCATCCACTTGCCAAAAGCGTACATACCTTCTCGTTGCAACGAATCCCCTCCGTCACCGTCGCGTTGGGATATAAGTGCATAAGCATCAATATACATAATTAGAGTTTATACTGAATGAAGGGTTTTTTCCGCTGCCCGTTACACAATGAGACAGGTCCACGACTGGCCCATGACCAGTGGGTTTTATGGCTTTTTTAACTTCAGGTTCGGGTGATATTTGCTATCACTTTTTTGAATCGCTTTAGAAAAAGCGGGCCACGCCCACGCGCACGGACTCTTCCTCGCGCCGGCGGTTTAAGAACTCCTCTTCCACTTACACGTAAAAGGTATGGTCTAAATTGGTGGCATAGCTTAAGCGGGATTCGAGGCGTTTACGGCGAGCTAAGGGTTGCGGCACGGTTTCATTAAGAAATAGAGCGCATCCGCCCCAGACGCCCCAGATAGTCCTAATGCAAACACGGCCGTCGATGGTCGAACTCTGCAATAGCATCGTCCGATTTTCACAAAACGGAGCGATCAGCTCATCCGCCGCGGAATGCAACGCCATCGTCAAAAGAGCAATCCAGACGCCGCTCATATATTGGCCTCCGATCCTATTTTTTTGCAGAAGCTATGCCGAGACCGCAACCGCTTGGGGAGCTCATGGATTGCCAAAAATGTCAGGGTGACGAAAATGGGCTCATAAAATTCAGCAGCTGCCAGATTGCCGGGGGTGGACCCTTGCTATCGATGAGCGCATTGTGCAACAGCAGCGGCACAAACAATTCCTGTGGAGTCGGCCCTCCATGTTGGCCGAGTAACCCACCCTTAAAAGTTACACCGGGTTGACCCAGGATCACAGCATCCGGATGAGAGGCCGCGGAAAAATAGCGCGAAACGTTTGCCACAAAGTAGGGGTAAAAGGCGCTCGCGGCCGGCTCACTCAGCTTTTCCGGGCAATCCCAGCGTGGATTACTCGCCAGCAGCGGCGCGGGCTCAAGAAGGCGATAAGAAACCGCGAAATTTGAACTGTCACAGACCATGGTTTCATTAAAATAAACTTCCGCGGTTTGAGTGTGGGACTGAATCCTCAGCGTGCTGCGCGAGCGCAGCGCCACCAAATCCACATCCGGCTTGGCACTCACACTTTGCAATAGCTCGAGGCGTTTGGCCTCCGACCAGCGTTTTGGAAAATACAATTCGAGGTAGCGACCCTGGTTAATGATTTGTACCTCCGCCGCGGCCTCGTGAATGGCTTCCGATAGTTTCAAATGCCGGGTGATCTTGTCGTCAAAGCCATGATCGGAGCTAAGCAGAGCGACCACTTGGCGTGAGCCGCGCTGTTCGGCTTTATTAAGCGTGGCAAAGACTTTGGTCAGGCCGGCATCTAAGTCTTGCAGATACTCCTCGACCGCAGAATTTTCCGGGCCCTTGTCGTGGGTGATCAAATCCAAACCGATCAAGTGTACAAAAATAAAGTCAGGCCACGCTGAGCTCGCGGTTTTTTTCAGCAAAAGATTGAGCGACGCCATGGTCTTGAGATCCACATATTTATAGTTTTTATCGCTCACGGCCAAAGCGGCGTCGAGATCCAGGGCATTGGTGTGCGCGTCCGCGCCGGCTTGAAAGGCATAATCAAAGCTCACCGAACGCAAGCCCTTGGCGTGCAGTCTGGTGAAAATCGTGCGCGACTTAAGCCTCGCGTTCAGGGACGGATAACTCGAGACGTCTTCGAAATTCAGCGTTTCGGATCCCTGCACGGTTTCATTGCTATAAATTCCGTGTTTATCAACGGGTTCTTCACTCAGCAGTGAGGCGATCGCCGGAAAGGTAAGGCTCGGGAAAACTGTGCGGGCATAAGCCACGATAGGATTGCCCTTCAAAAAGTAGGCTTGTAACCCCGGTAGGTGACCCTGGGCTAACTGTTGTTCAAGCATTTTGGCTGGCAAGCCATCGATTAAAAAGAAAATCACTGTGCGCTCGGTCGCGATTTTCGGCTCGCGCGCAAGCGCCAACCGATAGTCATCGGCCACTTCGTGGCGGGAGACACAGGCCACGGAAAACAAGGTGGCGGACAGAATGAAGATGCGAATAAAACCGGCCATTGGACACTATGGAGCAAAGTCGATGCCGGCCTAACATCACTCAGTGCGAGATAAGGTAACGTCAATGCTTAAAACCGTCACCGCCAAAGATCACCGCGCCCTGGCAGACAGACCCTTCACTGCAAACGGCTTGGGGCGGTAAACGTAAACACTATGTGTTTGTAAATGGAACACTCCGCCCTCCTTCAAAAACACGGTGAAACTGCACATTTAGGTGAAACCGTTTAGGATTCCAAAGCACAAACGGCTTGCTTCAACCTGACGATCTTGCTAGTTTAAAGCCAATATGACATATGACGACGTTGCTATACCGATTGAAATTCGCGAAAGATATTTAAAGCGCAGACAGCAAGACCTCGAGTCCCTGCGCACCACCCTTAAAAACCGCACGCTCACTGAATTCGCTCGTATAGGCCATCAGATCAAAGGCAATGCAGCGTCTTTTGGTTATAAAGATCTAGAGCAGATTGCGGTGAGAATGGAAACGGCTGAAGCCAATCAGGACTTTGTTTTGGCCGAACAGCAGGTGGCGGCATTTGAAAAATGGCTACTCACCGTCACTCGCGGGAATCCGTAATTACATTTCACGCACCCGGCGATAGAGGGTCTTGCGATCAACACCGAGATCACGGGCCGTGCGGTCTTTGGCCCCTTGATTGTGCTCCAGTGCAAACACAATATATTTATTAATCAAGGTGTCGAGCGGAAGGATTTTGTCCTCGTTGACAAAGAAGTGCGCCAGACCTTGGCCAATGGCGCAGGTCTCAACGCCCATCTCGGTCTCTGTCTTGAGATCCGCGACGTCGATCACTTTGCCATCGCTTAAAACCACCGCCCGTTCGATCATGTTTTCCAATTCACGCACATTTCCGCGCCACGGATTACGCAGCAAGAACTCGCACGCCTCTTTGGTAAAGCCCGCGATCTTGATATTATTGTCAGCAGCATGACGCTTTAAAAAAAACTCGGCCAATGGCAAAATGTCTTCCTGGCGATCGCGTAAGCGCGGCAGCGTGATCGGGATTACGTTCAGTCTAAAAAATAGGTCTTCGCGAAAGCGCCCTTGCTCGACTTCGTAGCGCAAATTGCGGTGGGTGGCGGAAACCACTCGGGTGTCAATCGGGCGGGTATGGCTCTCACCAAGGCGCCGAATCTTACGCTCTTGAAGCACCCGTAACAGCTTGGCCTGCAACGGCAAACTTAAATCGCCGATTTCATCAAGAAACAAAGTGCCGCCGCTCGCCTCCTCAAAAAGTCCGACGCGTTTATCGTTAGCGCCGGTAAAGGCGCCTTTGGCATAGCCGAAGAGTTCGGCTTCGAGCAGAGTTTCAGGGATGGCCGAACAATTGGTCGCTACAAAAGGGCCGGTGCGACGCGATCCGAACTGATGAATCGCGCGCGCGATCACCTCTTTGCCGGCGCCGCTTTCACCAAGCACCAGGACGTGCGCCATGCTGTTGGCCACTCTTTTCGCCAGGTCCACCGCGCGCACAAACATCGGGCTATTGCCGATGATCTTGTCGTTCACTCCAG
>JANXMF010000119.1 GCA_025354795.1 Pseudobdellovibrionaceae bacterium | reverse complement strand
CAACCGTAGAGGCCTTTTGCACCAATCAGTGATCCCGAAAGGTGCAAATCATGTGAATTCAAGGGTGTCTGCCCATTTAGTAGCAAAAAGGCCGCCTAAGAGCTGGAACCGACGCTAGGTTCTCATGGGTCTCCGACCCGTGACGATTGTTGTAGTGATTTTGTAGTTGTTGACAAAGGCAACTACAACGCCAACTACAGAATCATATCAACTCACATGATTTCGCGGGTTTTTGCGGGATATGGGAAAAGATGAAACTCGAAGCCCAATGTTGCTTAGTTAATTGATTTTACTCTGAAACTTGGAATCTTCTGCCCCTTTTCGATTTCCCTGAAAAGTGGTCTTCGAATTTGGTAGGGCCTCCAGGACTCGAACCTGGGATCCGACGGTTATGAGCCGTCTGCTTTAACCAACTAAGCTAAGGCCCCGCAGAATGGAATGCGCAGAGTATAGGAACAGTCGCCGCTAAAAGTAAAGTGTCTGCGCAGATCAGCGGCCCGCGGCCGCCGGAGTCCAAACGGACCCGTGCAATTCACAACTTAAAAAAGCCACAACCGTGATCGCCTATGGCCTACGCGTCACCGGCAAAAACTCACCCACCAACGTCCGCTTCCACCATTGTTCGGATTCCACAATATCTTCAGGCGTCGAAAACTCATAGGTGTAAAGCCGCGCCCGCACGAACTCGGGTGGACCCGCCGCAAACGGATTGCTTGAGAAGAAATCCAAAACATCCGACGAATTCTCACCGAGCCGGGCCAACAAAGTTTGGACCCATGGCGAATTTTGCGCGGGGCCTAGGGCGGCGAACCACATTTGCCAATCCAAACGCGGTTGGTAAGGTGCCACGAGGGGAGGCATGCGATACAAAGGTCCCGGTTTATATTTGAATTCGTATTCCTTCCATTCCTGGCCGTCGTGGCTGCCTTCAATGACAATTTCCGGGCGGGACTTCGTCATATTTGCAAATAAACCATATGAGTTTGATATGTGAAAAATCTGGCTGATTTGCAAAGGTGTATTGAACATCCCGAGCACAGCCTCCGGCAGCCAAAAGCGGGTGCACCACACCACAGTATAGAGCGCCAGCGCGCCCATCACTCCGCTGATCACAGGATGCGGAAACATGGCCGCGGGAATGGTCTCGAGCGTGAACGGCATGCGCTCCATCAGCGAATGCCAATAGGAATCGGGAATGAGCCACAAGCAAAGAGCCAAGGTCAGCCAATTGAAAAACGCGTAATTTCCCGTCAATAGGATCGATAGCGAAAGAACAATAAAACCTGTCGCCGCCCACACCCGCGCACGCGGCCAGAAAATAAAAAATGGCAAGAGCAATTCGACCGCGAATGTCAATGCCGTGGAAATCTGGTGAAACCACTCGGGAAGCGAGTGCATAAAGGGCGAGACCGGATTTGGCAAAGGCTGCGTCCAGTAGTGATACCTCAGCGCCGTGAGGTCACGCCACGACTCATCGCCGCTCATAAGCTTCAGCACGCCCGACAAAAACATCAGCTTGAACAGCACCAAATAAAACATGGCGCGCACAAACCAATGTGGTTCGACCGCGCGGCCCAAGGAGAAATCAAAATTCCAGGGCACCACAAACAACGCTAAAAATCCCAGCTCCAAAAGCAGCGCATCCCACTGAAACGCCATAAAGTCTTGCCCCGAACTACAGAACGACAGGTACAAAACAAAACACATCAACAAACACCAGCCCTGGGCGAAACCAAGAAAAGCCGCGACCGCAAAGACCGCTCCGGTTATGGCCGCGCCAAAGATAAAATCGTCGGAACTCGAAAGCCAAAACACACTTGGCACTTGCCACAATTCCTTGGCGCCGTGATGCGCGGCCAGCGATTTCATTAGTGGCGCGATCGGCAATATCCCCTGCTTTCCCCACAAGCCCCGCGCCTGCGGCACCAGCGTTAGAAACGCGATTACATAAACGAGACTGAGGGCGCGGGTGAAGAACCAGGAAGAATAGGCGAACGTCTGCTCCATCCCCTTATTTTCGGATCTCGGACCCGCGCCTGTCAATTGTTCCGCGAAAACACTGGACATTTCGGCGCTTGTGGCTGCCCCCCAAAGCGTGCTAAACAGGAGCCGGATTTGCGGGTGTTCGCGCTTGGCCGCAAGGCCCGGTGAGGAAAGTCCGGACTCCATATGGCAACGCAAAGGCTAACGGCCTTCCGCCGTAAGGCGAGGAACAGTGGAACAGAGAGAATGTCCAGGGCATTGAGCCTAGAGTCGGAAGCGGGAGACTATAGGGGAGCCGCTGGAGTGAAAACAGCCAAACTCTGCGTGGAGCAAGATCAAATAGGGAAGTAGTCGGTGTAGCCAGCACTTTGACTTCCGGGTTGATTGCAGTAAGGCCGGTTGAAAAATCGGTCTCAGAGGAATGATCACCTCATCTCCGCCCCGCTCATCGGCGATGCGAGAGAGTAGACAGAATCCGGCTTAGAGCAAATCCATATCGATGATTTGTGGGGCCTGAGGTAACACTCAGGCCTCTCTTTTTTTAGCGGCCCTCGGTCGGCCGTCGCATCACGAAACTTCGCGCCTGAACTACACGGCTTTTCAAGTTTTGCGAAGCGAACATAAGTATCGGCATATAGCTCACCTTTGCATCGCCAATCGCCAGGCCTGTCAACGTGACCTCGTTTAAATTCACCGGATTGTTATCCACTAGCACCAACCCGCTGGTGATGATCGCGGTGTTCCAGTCCTTGCCCTTCATCGACGTCAAACCCGCATCGAAGAAATAGGTGACCGATTTGTCGCGCGCGATGAATTTGGTGATGTTGATATCGATCGGAAATCTGTAGGCCCCGGCGGTGAGCGTGACCGCAAAGCTGCCATTCCCCGCTTTGTCGAGTTCGACGGAGACATCGTCCATGGTCGAAGGCGGTTGGGTGCAAGCAAAATTATTCTCATTGGGATTGGTGCAAGTGACCATCGCGGTGGCCGCCTTAAACTTCACGGTCTCAGCGTGCACTGGCGACACCAACGGGACAACTAGAAAAACCACTAAGCTGCTAATCATGAAACCTCCATGTCTCAAAAATTGGGTACCTTAATCTTCGCAGAATCAACGCTGGCTTGGGGAAAAAGGCTTTGCGTTAGGGCTTGAGTCGATGCTTCGCCAAGACTCGCGGTCAGGCGTCTAGTCTGTTGGAAGCCGAAAAGTGTATCCTCTCATAAACCTGTGATGATTTTTTAAGACGGTGCGGCAGCTGCGCGCACTAGTAGGCCCAGGTTTTGTATTTGAGGCTGGGCCGAGAGGCGGTCTCCGAGGTAGCTCCAAAATGTAATGCCCAGTTTACGGCA
>JANXMF010000099.1 GCA_025354795.1 Pseudobdellovibrionaceae bacterium | reverse complement strand
AACGGCGACAGCGTTTCACTCAAAGAATATTTAGAACAAGTGTGGGCCGCAGTCTCCAAAGAGGCGCTCGCGATGATTTTCTCGGGTATTGACGCGACCGGTTTCGAAGAAGACGCTAGACTAACAGCAATGTGGCTTTGGACTCTATCAGCCCCAGCTTCCGGGAACAATGACGCGAACGCCGCAGACGAAGAAGAGGTTGGCGAAAGCGACGACGAGGTTCATCAAACATTGCGCGATCTGCGTGGAGTAGGTTGCGACGTCGTAACCTTCGGCCAATATTTGCAACCGCAGCCGCGACATCTGGCGGTGGAAGAATTTGTGACTCCGGAAAAATTTAAGGAATGGCAGACCATTGCCGAGGGCATGGGATTTTTATATGTGGCGAGTGGACCGCTGGTGCGCAGCTCTTATCGTGCCGGTGAATATTTTATGAAGGGCATCATTGAACAACGCAAACAATCCCAAGGAGGGATATAGATGGCGATGCAGAATGTGAAACTTCCAGATGTGGGCGAAGGCGTAACCGAAGGAGAGTTGGTGCGTTGGCTGGTGAAGCCCGGCGATTCTGTGAAAGCCGATCAGCCGGTGGTGGAATTGATGACCGATAAGGCGACAGTGGAAGTCCCCACCCCTTATGCAGGTGTCGTGAAGGAATTGAAATTCAAAGAAGGTGATGTGATTCCGATTGAAACTGTGATTCTCACCTTGGACACGGATGGCGCGGGAGCAACTAAAGCGCCGCCCGCGGGCGCGACCGCGGCCGGTGCGCCGATGACTGCGCCGCAAAATCCCAAGGCACCCGCCGCCGCACCTCAACCGCCAGTTCGCGGCGCGGGCGCGACCGCGGCGCTGGATGTTTATCCACCGATCGCCGAGTCACGCGTGCTCGCAACCCCTGCCACCCGCCGCTTGGCGCGTGAAAGCGGTGTCGACGTCAATCAGCTCAGCGGCACCGGCATGGTCGGTCGAGTGACGCGCGAAGATGTCTTGCAAGCGAAAAGCAGCAGTGCCCCCGGTCCTAAAGCGGCACCGATGGCACAAATTACGAAGCCTTCTTATGTGTCCCAACCGGGTGCATTGGAAGAGCGCGTGGCCATTCGCGGAATTCGCAAAAAAATCGCCGAGAATATGCAAATGGCGAAGCACGTGATTCCGCATTTCACGCTGATGGATGAGGCCCGCGTCGATGACTTGGTTCGGCTCCGCACTCAGGCCAAAGCGGCGGCGGAGAAATATGGCGTCAAAGTCACTTACCTGCCCTTTGTAATGAAGGCGCTGGTCGCGACGTGCCGCGATTTTCCGATGTTCAATGCCAGCATGGACGATCAAGCTGGCGAGATCGTTTACAAGAAATATTTCAACGTGGGCTTTGCGGCCGACACTCCCAAGGGCTTGATGGTGCCGGTGGTAAAAAATGTCGATTTCAAAACCGTGCTGCAGATCTCTGAGGAAATTCAGCAACTCGCGGGTAAAGCGCGCGAGGGCAAACTTGCACTTGAGGACATGAAAGGCGCGACGATCACCATCACCAATATAGGCAGTGTCGGCGGTCTTTATGCCACACCGATCATCAATCATCCAGAGGTGGCAATCATCGGCATGTACAAGATTGAAGACAAACCGGTGTGGTCGGGCGATAAGTTCAAGCGCGCGCAAGTCATGGGCTTTACCGTGACGTGCGATCATCGTTTGATCGACGGCGCCGTGGCCGCGAATTTTATGAAGGCCTTTTTGGCCCGCGTACAAAACCCAAGCCAACTTATGTTGGACATGATTTAGGAGTCCACCATGACCGAAAAATATGATGTTTGCGTGGTGGGCAGTGGTCCAGGCGGGTATGTCGCGGCGATTCGCGCCGCCCAGCTTGGCAAAAGAACCGCGATCGTGGAACGTGAGGCGCTCGGCGGAGTCTGTCTAAACGTAGGTTGTATACCTTCCAAAGCCATGATCACCGCGGGCCATTTTTATCACCGCATGCAGCACGATGCGTCCACCATGGGTTTTGAAATGCCAGCCGAAATCAGGATCGATATGCAAAAGCTTCAAGCCTGGAAGCAATCTGTGTGCGGCAAAATGTCAGGCGGAGTGGCGCAGTTGCTCAAGGGCAACACGGTCACGGTGTTTATGGGCGAGGCGAGTTTTCACAATGCCAAGACCTTGCAGGTGAAGGGCACGAGTGGAACTCAGACTATTGAAGCTGCCAATTACATTATTGCCACGGGCTCAAGGCCGATCGAGATTGCGGGATTTGCGGTGGATGAAAAAGACGTGCTGTCGTCCACTGGGGCTTTGGCTTTGGACGAAAAGATAAAACGCGTCGTGGTTATTGGCGGCGGCTACATTGGTCTTGAGATTGGCAGTTATATGGCGAAGTTCGGCACCCATGTGACCGTGGTTGAGGCTGGACCGGCTCTTCTTAATGGGGTTGCCGACCCGGATTGTGTGCAAGTGGTGGCGCGACGCTTAAAAAAGAACGGCGTCGATGTATTGTTGGGCGCCAAGGCCAAGGGTTACAAAAAATCGAAGGACGGTCTCATCGTGACCATCGAAGTCGGTGGCAAGGAACAGACTTTACTCGCGGACAAGGTACTTTTAACCGTGGGGCGCAAGCCCAACTCCGATCAGACGGGGTTGAAATCCATCGGCCTGACACTTGATGAAAAGGGTTTCGTTAAGGTCAACCCGCAGCGCAAAACCAATCTGCCCGGCATTTACGCTATTGGTGACATTGCTGGCCAGCCGATGCTCGCCCACAAAGCGAGTCACGAGGGCGTGCTGGTCGCCGAGGTGATCGCTGGTCAGAACCGCGTGTACGATGCGAAGACCGTTCCGGCGGTGATTTTTGTGGATCCTGAAATTGCCTCGGCGGGTTGGATGGAGAGCGAATGTCGTGCGCATGGCCACGAAGATTTGAAAATCGGAAAGTTTCCGTTTGCGGCAAATGGCCGCGCGGTTTCGATGATGGAAACTGACGGGATGGTGAAGATCATCGCTGACGCTAAAACTCACGTGGTCCTCGGCATTCACATTTGTGGACCCGAAGCTAGTAACCTGATTTCCGAGGCTGCTCTGGCTATCGAAATGGGTGCACGCTTAGAAGATATTGCACTCACGATTCATCCGCATCCGACGCTTGGTGAAACGATGATGGAAGCTGCCGAGGCCGCGCTGGGACATGCCATTCACATTATTCAAAAGCCGCTCACTGAGCGCGCAAGCAACGGCACCCGACCGAGCGTATGAGAATTTTAGACTGGGGACTTGTTGAATATGAGTCTTCGGTCGCGCGCCAACTCGAGGAGTTGGAGGCGGTCTTTGCAGGCGCGGAGGATGCGCTGATTGTTTGCACTCATCCGCCAGTGGTGACGCTCGGGCGTGCCACGAGTGATGAAGATATTCACGGCTGGACAGGCGCCCAGGTGGCGAGCTCGCGCGGCGGTCG
>JANXMF010000059.1 GCA_025354795.1 Pseudobdellovibrionaceae bacterium | reverse complement strand
ACCGCTACTCGCTCGCGGTGAACAACGGCAAAATGGATGAATTTATTTCATCGGATAAACCCGAAGCCCTGGACATAAAAATTCATCTTAAAAACGGTAAAATTACGCGTCAAGAATAAGGAGTCGCAATTATGGATCTCGAACTCGAATCTACTCACCTGGCCTCGTTCGGTCGTCGCACCATGGCTTTTCTGCTCGATTGTCTGATCATGGCTATCCCCTGCGCGATCGGCGCTCATTTGATTCCGATCGCGGGCGGATTCGTGGTGTGGTTTCTGTATCATCCGATTTTGGAGTCTTCAGAAATTCGCGCAACTCTCGGGAAACACTTGGTGGGTATCCAGGTTTGCGACCTTACCGGCCGGCGCATCTCCTTGCGTGCGGCGATCGTGCGTAACTTGCTCAAGTGGGTGTCCTTGGTTCTTGCGTTTATCGGTTTTATTTTTGCGCTGTTTACGCCTAAGCGTCAGGCGTTGCATGATTTCCTGGCGGATACGCTGGTGGTTTACGGACGCAGTTCGCGCTCGATTGCCGATGCTTGGGTGGCATCGATGCGCGAGTTGTTCCAGATGACGCCGTTGGCAGAGAGCTCACGCCCAAGCGACGGCGGTCTTGAGCAGCTTGAGCGCCTTCAGGCCTTGCGTGAAAAGGGCGCGCTTAGCGAAGACGAGTTTCAAGCGCAAAAGCAAAAGATTTTGTCTCCGCAACTCTAAGGCGTAACTTTAAATCCGGAACAAACAAAGCCGCGACCATAATTTTGGTTGCGCACAGAAAGATCCATCCAGTCCACACCGGAAGACTCGGCGATCACGGTCTGCGCATTTAACGTCCCACTCAGGGTCATTTTGCCATCGTAAAGCATTTCGACTGTCAAATAATGCCCGTCAATGGCATCGCGGTAGACCGCGGACCAAGCCGACTTACTTCCGGGATTGGGTGGGAGCGGTGCGGGCGACATCGGCAACGTATAGGTTGACCCACCCAGGTAGCGCCACTGACAACCGCCATTACCTCCAGGCATTGGTGGACCCGAGCACCCAAACACTTTAGGACCACAGGTAAAATTGACGGTTGCCGCAAACACCGAGCCACTAAGGCCGAGGCCTGCAGCGATTACTAAACCACGAATCAAAACTGAATTTATTTTTTTCATAAAGAAACTGTAAAAGACTCGCCCTGGGCTTTTCAAGCTACAGCACGTTAAATTCCATCCTCCGCCATACCTTCAAACGGGCTGATTTCTCACTGAGCCTGGTATCCTTTATATTAACGAACGTGCGTGATTAGAAACCCAAAAAATAATTTGCGAAACATAATTCCCCATTAAAAGAATTAAATCTTTACTTCAAGCGCTCTTGTCCCACTCAGAAATTGTCAAATCAATTGGTAATGGTGAAAGAGTCAGTTTTTTCCAACCTGGGGTATGAGAATCTCAAAGCAAGTGTTGGGTTCGGAGCGCAACAGAGAAATCGTGGCTCCATACTGATCTAATATACCTTTGACGATGGAAAGGCCGAGGCCCGTTCCGTGACCGACTGGTTTGGTAGTGAAGAACGGCTGAAAAAGTTTGTCGGCCACCGCGCATGGAATACCCGTTCCCGAGTCGCGCACACGTAGGACCAGGTTCGCCCTTTCTGCCGTCACACTGATGCGCACCCATTTCTCATCCTGCGTTTTCACCGCATCGATGGCATTGTTCACCAGGTTGACCAGAACCTGTTCAATTTCAACTTCGTCGCATAACATTTTGCCACTGCAGAGCAAGTCATCATACACCCGCACCTGGTGGCGATGAGCCTTGGCCTCGGTCAGAGCCAGGGCCTCCCGCACAATGTTGGCGAGCACCACAGGCACGCGGCCGGTTTGATTCGGAGTGCGCGCGAATTTTCTCAAGCCATCGACGATTTTTGCGATGCGCGCGGTGGAGCGTTGAATGGCATCCACCTTGGCTGCGAATTTGGCCGGATCGTCTTTAGATTTTTCGAGCAAAGAGGCGGCGCCGGAAATAATCGCAAGCGGATTATTGATCTCATGCGCCACTCCCGCCGACATTTCTCCAAGTGAAGCCAGCTTGGCATTCTGAATCGACTTGATGCGCTCGGTTTCTAGCGCCGCCTTGGCGAGCACCTCTTCGGTGATATCATTGGAGATACCGATGAGAAGATGAGCCTTGCCCTCGCTATCGTAAGTGGGCACTTTGTAAGTGGTCAAAAATTTCTTGCCCACCGGTGTGTTGACTTCCTCTTTGTCGATCTTCAAGACGCCATGGCTGGCAAAAACCTCACGGTCCTTCTGCCGGAAAAAGTCGGCTTGTTCCTTGGGAAACAGATCGTAGTCGGTTTTGCCCAGAAACTGCGTTTCCTTGACTCCCAAGAGCTCTTCGCCGGCACGGTTGAGCAATGAAAATTTCATATCGTTCTTATGGTCTTTCACAAAGATCATCGACGGCACGTTCTGCAGCACCACCCGCAAATTTTGTTCGGAGTCAAACAATTTGCTTTGAGTCAGTTTTAAGGTTTCATCCTTGCGTCTGAGTTCGGTGACATCCTCGATCACGGAAAATAAAAACTGTTCACCCGTGTGTTCAAACTGCACGGCGCGACTGGTGATCAAGCCCCATATCACTCGGCCGGATTTGTGCACGTAGCGCTTTTCAAACTTCTGCAACATTTGCTGCTGTGGCGCAAGGCGCCCGACAGCCTCCAGCGAGCAAACGATATCATCTGGATGGGTAACATCCAGAATGGTCATACTTAGCAATTCCTTTTCGGAATACCCCAGAAATCTAGAGAAGGCGGAATTGACCGAGACCATTTTTAGTTTGCGATCGAGTTTCACCATTCCCAGCGGTGAATGTTCGAAAATGGCGCGAAACGATTTTTCGCTTTTAATCGACTGCGCCAGCGAAAGCTCCAATTCGCGCCGCAGATTTTCACCTTCGCGCTCCATCTGCTTTTGCGCGGTGATGTCACGGCCCACCGAATAGAGCGCGCCAGTTCGCGCATTGGCTTGGGAGTGCCACGAGATGATTCGATAGTCACCGGCTTTGGTTTTGCAACGGATTTCAAAATGCAACAAGCTTTGCCCATTGGCTAGCGAGGAAACGGCTCGTTCCGTGGTGGCGATATCGTCGGAGTGGATGAGATTGTAAAAAGGTTGACTGAGGAGTTCAGCTTCACTGAAGCCAAGCGTTTTAATAAAGCTCGGATTCACCAGCTGCAGCGAGCCGTCAACATTGGCCACGCAAATCAGATCCAGTGAATGCATAAAAATTTCTTTGAGGAGGGCGACGTCCATGACTTGAACCGCGCCGGAACTCGTGGCGACCGACATCAGCTCTTGGGCGAACGATTGCACCCGGTGGCGGTCGACCGCGTCGGGCCCGAGCGCGGCAAAGAGCGACGAGAGCTCTTGGGTCAACCTTTGCATTTCATCCAACTTGCTCTGCAGTTTTGCAATTTCGCTCATGGCGTCCTCTGGCCGCAACAGGCACACGTCTTTTAGTTTACCGTACTAAAACCGGGTGAAGAAGCAAGTCCGAGTGTGACGCAGTCATCTTGCCAATTCGCTCCGACCGTACTAATAATTTGCAATGGCTATATTTCGATCGGCCCGAATGCTTGAGCGCAAGCTGCAGCGCTTTTTTGCTGAAGCCTCCATATTGCGCGGTGAAAGTTATTATCAGGACCGCGCGGTGATGGGCGTGCGCATCGGAATTGAGGCGGCGTCGGCGGAAGTGATAGGTTCGGAAATTTACCACGTTTCATTGGACTGGAAGCATTTGGAGTCAGGTGAAATCGCGGCGCACTGCACTTGCCCGCATTTTTCCGACGGCAACAAGTGTAAACATCTGTGGGCGTTTATTCTGCACCTCGACCATGCAGGTGTACCGCCAGCCGCGGCTTTAAGAGGCCCGGTGGAGATGCGCTCTGTACGAAGAGTGGACATTGTGGACCCACAAACCTCTCCTGCCGGCGAAACACCGACGCCTGCGCGCATCGACTGGCGCAGAGTTTTTAAGGAACCGGCGGCCCGCAAGGCGCGCGGGACCTCGCATCAGGAAGTGTTCGTGGTGCTGGAGGCGTCGAGCCGCGATGAGAATGAAATTAAGTTCGCTTTTTTTACCTCTGAGCGCGCTCCTGGTGGTCAAATGGGCGGCGCGCGTCCGCTGACCCTTCCACCCAACGGCGAAGTCCGCGCGGCGGAACCGGCGCTACAGAGCGCGATCAAATCCATTTCCACTTTGGCGCTTGGCGAACTGTCCCGGCAGGACAGCTATTCCCGCTACCGATATTTTTCCGATCCGGCAACGCGTTTGCTGGCGCTGGATTCCGCGCGATTCATATTGAGCGACTTGTTACAGACCGGAAAAGTGTATGCGTCCAAAAGTGACTTTATCCGCTCGCACCAGCTGCGCGAAGATCTCAGTTTGAAATCGGCGCGCTTTCAAGCGTTGAAATTGCAGATGGCGGAGAGTGGCAATGATTTTTTGCTCTCCGCGACGGTTGAATTTCATGCCATTGGCAGCTCGGTGCGGGGGTCAGTGAATGTACATGAACTGCAGGCATTTTCCGGCACGTCGCTCTTTCGCCTCGGCAATTACTTGGGCTTTTTGGAGCTGGCCGATGAGGACAAGGCGTGGTTTCGCGAACTGGCGGGGGGTCCGTTGGTGGTGCCTGGCGCTGATAGCGAAGCCTTTTTGGAGACGGTGATCAACCAAAAGTTAGAGTTTGAATTGCCTCAGTCGCTGCGGTGGGAGCGAGTGCAGCTTCAACCTGAAATTCGTCTGGAACTGACACTCGACAAAAGCTCCGGACTGGAGCGATATTGGGTAGATCTCAAGTTTCAATACGGCACGCGCACGGTGTCCTACTGGTTTTCTTCGGGTGCGCTCGCCTCGCTTAATGAAAATAAAATCTATTTACGTGACCGGGTAGACGAGGATAAGATTTTTGCCCGTCTGCCCGCGCATCTGATGCTTCGCCGGCGCCAGGATGAGGGGCTTGCGGTCCACGCTCGTAACTTGAACGAATTTGCCAAACTTGCCTTGGCGGCGGGCTTTCCGCTGGTGATTGACAATAAAAAATTGCAAGAAGCCACTTTCTTCCAAATCAATGTGACCTCCGGCGTGGATTGGTTCGATGTCGAAGGCCAAGCCGGATTTTCTGGCCGTTGGATCAAATTTCCGGCTTTGCTCGAGTCCATTACTCGCGGGGAAAAATTTATTCCGCTTCCTGACGGCTCGGTGGGCCTGATGAGCGACGAGATGATCCAGCGTTTGGAAAAGCTCACCACATTCGCCGACACCAGCGGTAAAAATTTGCGCTTTGGTGCCGCCCAAGGCGTATTGCTTAGCTCGCTTCTCGAAGATGAAGACAACCTAAATCTCGATGCCAAGTTCCAAGGTTTGCGCGATAAAATTCGCGGCTTCGCAGGGATAGCGCCGCTTGAGCCGGTGGCGAGTTTTAACGGCCAGTTGCGTGCCTATCAACGCGAAGGCCTAGGTTGGCTCGAATTCCTGCAGGATTTCGGCTTAGGCGGAATTCTTGCCGACGATATGGGCTTGGGCAAAACTATTCAGTGTTTGGCATTTCTCGAAGGCCGGCGCGCGCGGCGCACAGAGCCGTTGCCAAGTCTATTGATGGCGCCCAAGACCGTGCTGGAAAATTGGCGCAACGAAGCCGCCAAGTTCACTCCCAAACTCAAAGTCCTGCTGCATGTCGGGACGGAGCGCAAGGGCTCCACGCCTAAATTTGGAAATTATGATCTAATCGTCACCACTTACCACACCATGCTCCGCGATCTCGAGCTGCTCAAGGTGGTGGGCTGGGATTGCATCGTGATTGACGAAGCGCAAGCTATCAAGAATCCGGGGGCCTTGATTTCCCGGGCGGTCAAGGCGCTGCCGGCGCAATTCCGCCTAGCGATGACCGGCACTCCGATTGAAAATTCGCTGCAGGATTTATTTTCGATTTCCGATTTCGTAAATCCCGGATTTCTCAATGGTCGTCGCCGTAGCGCCCATTTGAAGCTGAACGATGAAACCCGCGAGCTTTTGGGTAAAGCCTTTAAGCCCGTGGTTCTCCGCCGCACCAAGGACCGCGTACTTAAAGATCTGCCCGAGAAAACCGAGCAAACCGTTTATGTTGAGCTCGAAGCTAAACAACTAAAGGCCTATAATGAACTGAAGCGTTACTATCAGGGACAGTTACTGCGCGAGGTCGAAGAGAACGGCATCAACAAATCACAAATTCAAATTCTTGCGGCCCTCACGCGTCTGCGCCAGGCGGCACTGCATCCAGGCTTGATCGATCCGGCGCTGGTCGGCAGCAAGAGCGCAAAGTTTGAGCTGCTAGTGGAAATGCTCACCGAAATTATTGCCGAAGGCCACCGCGTGCTGATCTTTTCTCAATTCACCACCTTGCTGGCTCTGCTGAAAAAAGAACTGAGCCTGCATAAAATGGACTATCGTTATCTCGATGGGCAAACCAACAAGCGCCAAGCCGTGGTCGACGAGTTTAAGACTTCGGATTGTCCGATATTTTTAATGAGCCTTAAGGCTGGCGGAGTGGGCTTAAATCTGGTTGAGGCGAACTATGTATTTTTGCTCGATCCGTGGTGGAATCCGGCGGTGGAGGCGCAGGCTATTGATCGCGTGCACAGAATCGGTCAACGTCGAGCGGTAAACGCTTATCGGATTATCGCTAAGAATACGGTGGAAGAGAAGATTCTTGAGCTCCAAGCGACGAAGCGAAGTTTATCGCATGATTTGCTCGGACAGAAGGCGAATCCGATTCGGGGTTTGTCGGCGGAGGATATTGAGAATCTCTTTACATAGAGGCCAGTCACCCCCAAAATCCTTCGGTCATGCGTTTGGCACTGGGCTTGCGTGCGCAAGCCCAGTGCCAAACCGAGCTATGATTTTGGGGGTGACTGGCCTGCCGGAACCAATCGCTTTGCGATTGGTGGGGTTAGTGGCTCGTGGCTTAGTTGGGGGCTCTGAATACGGATTTTGTTGCGGATGAAGCTAGTTTGATTATGCATGGGATTAGGTCTCGTCTGCGTTTGAAACTCTTCGATTGGGTGAAAGACTTTCTTAGCTGCTCAGCTTAAGAGGAAGGCGCGACTTAGTCGAATCGCGCCTGCGATCGGAAGTAGTTCAGTGCGGGACCTTCGAAGATCGAAACGGCTTCGACTTCGCCAGGAGTGGTGCGGGGATAGAATTTAGTGGTGTAGTGTACATCCGTTGCAGGCAAGATGTTGAATGTCGGGACGGGGACAGTTCGAGTGTTGAGCGGTGAACAGCGTGATTGAGTTGTGGCCCAAATCAACAGTAATCGAAGCTGAGATCAGGTTGTTGAACTGAGTGTGGTGTTTGTCGACATAGACGGCTTTGATGTCCGCCTAAGATTCTGCTGATATGTTGCAGGCTTCGCCCGCCAACGAACTTTCGGGCCCGGTCATGCTGCTGACTTCAGTTTTAAAGGCAATTTGCGCTTGCGAGAATTCGGCGCTCAGTCGGCCGCGGCAGATCGAAGCTAAATAAGAATACGCATAGGTCTTACCGTCTTCGACCCGAATTGAAACCAAGGGAATGATTTTGTCTTCGGGGGTGTCGGCCTGATAAAAACCTTCGCAAATCGGCGGGCCGGCCGGCTGGGGTACTTCCTCAAACGCCAGGGGTTTTGAACACGCTGTGATCGTCAGTGTAAAAATGACCGCGGTTAACGCTGTGAAACGCATAGATTCCTCTCCGTTAGGCTCAAGCACCTAATGATTGCGAGGAATATGCCAGATTGGGCAGATTACGGCATTAAAATAGAATGCGGATGTCGGCCACAATGCGCACGCCAAAATTGTTCATAAATTCCAGATTGGGCTGGAGGGCAGACTCCGCTCCTGGAAATTCCGAGTTGATGGTGCCGAGCTGGGAAAGCTGATCGGCGATCTTCACCGGCATAAAGCCCTCGACCGCGAGCCCCAGGGTAAACGTATGCTGTTTGGCTACATCCACCGCGCCTCGTGCACCGAAGGTAAAAGTGGAAAATAATTTGGTGTAGGTGATCTGGTTGGAGTCGGGCTGATTTTGGGTGGTTACCGTCGCGACATTGCGACCGTAGTAAAGTCCAACAGCGCCATAAGGTACCAGCATGAATGAGCCTGAAGTAAATTGATATCCGACTTGAAGAATGCGGATGCCCATAATGTTCAGGTTTTGCCCCGTGACTTGGTAGTTGCCGGTAAAGCCTTGGCGGCCCTGTACGCTCACCGGAAAAAGATAGTCAAAGCCGGTGGAAACTTCGAAATCCATACTGTTCAATAAAGTGAAGAGCACCATCATTCCGCCTGAACCGGTGGTGGTGGTGCTGCTAAAAGTGCCCAGAATCGGACTCGATACGAGTTGGGAAAAAGATGAGAGAGGATCATAGTAACCCATCAGGTGGGCGCCAAAGTAATCCTTCTTCTTGGAGTGTCGGCCACCTAAGTCTAGGCTTCCGCCACCGCTGTCATCGTCGGCGTAATAGTCGTGAGGCGCCGCGTCACTTGCGCTTTGGACCGCTCGTTGAGCGCCGGATCTGGCAGAGGCGGGTTCGCGACTGGTGTCGGAAGTGGAGGCCGGTTGCCGATCCGCCTCCGCCACCGGCTCATCGGCGGCAAAGGCCGCTGGGACAAGGGAAAGAGCCACTCCCGCAGAAAAAATCCAAGTCGCCAATCCCATGCGCGCCCCCCGGCTTAAAATAAAATCCGCTACCTCTATTCAAGCGTAACGGATTCTCAGCCTCAATGCAAATCAGGCGGCCCTAGAAGAAATAGTGGGCCAACAGGAGTGCGCCATCGGAGGCCACCGCGGCGGTGCTGTGATCCCATTCGCCCGAGAGCTCCAAATGGGGCCGAGGATAAAAATGAAAGCCGACCCCGTAAGTATCGGTGGTGTCGCCATTTTTCAAATCGATCTGGGCACGCTGGTACTGCAAGTAAGGCGTAATCCCCTGGTGAATTTCATAGGCCAACTGGGTCAGCGCGGACTGTGCGTTGCGGTCGCGTTCATATTTGTAGTCGACCTCCGTCATATTGTAGAGGTGCTTGGTAAAGCCGAGAATCGCATGGGCTCCTACCATATGGCGATCGACGACGGGACCTGAGCCGGACCAATAACTAACACCTGCTCGCATCGTCGATAAAAAACTATAGTCCACGGTCAACGCGCGCACACTTTCTTGGCGATTGTTGCGAACACTGGGAAGTGCGCGCGCGGCTGCGGCCTGAACCGTCCAGCGGTCGCCTAAATAATCCAACTCCACCGTATCGTATTGAAAGCTCGGAACTCGCTGTCTGAACAACTCGGCTTTAATTGCCAGCGTGTGATCGGGCAGATTGATTCCAAAGGCTGGGCGAAAGCGGCCCGCGCGAAAAACAAATTGATCGGTGATGTTCACCATCCCGTAGTATTGGGTGGCATTGAAGTTGCCGTGAATTCCCCCCTGGCCCACATCGGTGATCTCGCCAATCGAAACCACGCCGGTGAATTTGCCGGTTTGAAACGCCGTTTGCAAATCCGCCATCATCATAAACGTCTGCGCTTTTTCAAAACCCGGTGATTTTTGGTAAAATTCGATACCGCGGATATCGCCGCCGATCAAAACGCCCATATCGGAGAAATCTTTGCCCAAGCGCGAGTGAGCAAACTGCCCTTCGTCGGCGTAAGACCATGCGCTTAAAACCTCAGCGGCGAGATCGCGGCCGTAAGCGGTGAGTACTCCTCCGCCCGTGGGCGACACGTGGCAGGACGTACATTGCGAGTAACCGTGGCGTACCATTTCAGGGAAGGCCCAGGCGCGACAGCTCAACACAAGGCTCAACGTAAAAATCCATTTGTAAAACGTCATGATGATCTCCTGATCAACAGTTGTTGACGCTGACTAGTGCATCATTTTCTGGTTAAGTTCAAGCCTATAGTAAAGAATACGAGGCGCCTAAATAATAGGAGCGCGGGAAGGAGGAGTATCCCGCGACTTCCTCGTAGCGTAGATCCGCGACATTCAAGCAGCGCAGATATATTTTGAGATTTTCGGAGCGACGCCAGGTGAGAACGGCATTGAGCACTTGATATGCGGCGGCGGTCATCGCGGCGTTACTGACGGGATCCAGATCAGGTCGGCGGTCCGCGCTCAGATATTGCAGCCCAAGAGAGAGTTTGTCGCTCGCTTCTAGGTCCACCTGGCCATTGATGGAACTGCGCGGACGCCGCAACAACGTGGCGCCCGTGGCGTTGTTGCGGGTGTTTAAATAGGTATAACCGAATTGAACGTTCATTCGGGCGAAATGAAAGTGGCTTTCCCCCTCGAGGCCGCGCACTCGGGCGGAACCTAGATTAGTATAGTGGTTCTGCGCCCACTCAATTAGATTTGTATAGTCATTCTGAAATGCCGACAGTTGCAGTTTGATCCTGCGCGCTGCGAGGAACTGGCTCAGCGAGATTTCCGAGCCGGCCACCTGCTCTGGCTGCAGCTGTCGATTTCCCGACGAGGGATCATAGAGTTCAAACAGGGTCGGGGCCTTGTAAGCCGTGGCGTAACGAAATGCTAAGTCGAGATCGGCGGTCAGATGTAAGCCGAAAGCGATTTCAAAACTGTTTCGCTTGCCGAATTGATCGTGTTGATCCAGCCGGTCCCCAGTGGTAAAAAACACCAGGGCGCCGTTATATTGCGTGCGCGCCATCAAACCCACCAACGAATTGGTCTGGCGCGCGAACGCCGAACTAAAGCTGTCACTCTCGGACACCGAGGCGGAATTTTCAAAATCGGCGGTGGGTCCAAAAAACACGTCGGCGTTTGGCAGCGGTTGCCAAGTGTTTATATTCTCGAGGTGATAGGCTTCGCCGCGATAGTGGCCGCTGAGCCAGGCTCTATTGGCAGGCTGCGCGACTTTTCCGTAGGCGCGCGTTTGCGCAAAGCGGGAGGCGCTCACGGCTGAAGAGAAGTGACCGCTCCAACGCTTTTTTGCTTTTAAGGCTGTGGCCAACGATTCACCCTTGGCGCGATAATCAATGGCATCCGCTTGAATAAAATAGGGGCCGGAGCTGGAGCTGGAAAAATCGAGATCCGCTTGGCGGCCGGTCCAGCGCGCAAGGCTTTCGATCTCCAAACTGGAATCGGGGTTCCATCCCAGTCTTGCGGAGAGCGTGTTCATCCAAGCCCCGTCGCGTTCACCACCTGGGACGTTGGCGGCGGAGATTCCGTTGGTCTGAAAACGACCCGCCAGCAGCGAATAAGAAATCCGTTCATGCGAACCACGAAGCGAGACATTGGTGTTGAACGTATTGTAAGAACCCACTTCCGCGCCGACATTGGTGGTGAGTGGGCCATTGCCTTTTTTGGTCACGAAATTGATCACGCCCCCGGTGGCGCCCGAGCCGAAGAATACGGACTGCGGGCCCTTCCACACTTCCACGTGTTCAATATTTTTCAAATTCAAGGTGGAGAAATCAAAACCGCGGGTGTTCAAACTCGGATCGTTGACCGGAATACCATCGAGCAGAACCAGCGTTCCCGCCGACTCCGCGCCGCGAATAAACACCGCCCCTGGCTGGCCCGCGCCCCCAGATCGGGACACCGTGAGGCCGGGAACTGTGCGCAAAATATCTTCACTTGTCTGCGACGAGTACTGTTCAATTTGCTGTTCCCCGACGATACGGTTCGACTGCGGAGCTTCGATTCGAGCGCGGCCGATATTGATTTCCTGCGCCGCCACGCTGGCGACAAAGGCGGCAATAAATACAATCATTGGAGTGAGAGGTACTCATCATAGGTGCATTGCTGGTCGTCCTTGATCCTACCGTCGCTGTCGAGTTCCAACACCCGGTTGGCCACGGTTTGCACGAATTCATGATCGTGCGAAGTAAAGACCACATTGCCTTTGAAGCGCTGAATACCCTCGTTGACGGCGCTAATACTCTCGAGATCCAAATGATTGGTGGGCCCGTCGAGCATCAGCACGTTGGCGCCCGAAAGCATCAGTTTCGAGAGCATGCAGCGCACTCGCTCACCGCCCGAAAGCACGCTCGGACGTTTGAGGGCCTCGTCGCGGCTAAACAGCATCTTGCCTAAGAAACCGCGCACGAAAGTCTCGTCCTTGTCTTCGGAATATTGCCTGAGCCAATCGATCAAATTGGGTAAATCCGTAGTAAAATATTGGGCGTTGTCCTTGGGAAAATAACTGCGCGTGGTGGTGATGCCCCAGCGCACTTGACCGGAGTCGGGCTGTTCGTCGCCAGCCAAAATGTCCAGCAGTAGACTCTTCGCCATATCGTTGCGTCCAAGCAAAACGATTTTGTCGCCTTTGAGCATGGTGAAACTAACATCCTTGAGCAGCAGTTCACCGTTCAGCGATTTATTAAGGCCATTGACTGTCAAAATATCATTGCCCGCCTCGCGCTTGGGTTCAAACCCGACAAACGGTTGTTTGCGTGAAGACAGCGGCATGTCGGCGAACTCAAGTTTCTCGAGTTGCTTGCGGCGGGAAGAGGCCTGCCTGGATTTCGAAGCATTGGCACTAAAGCGCTGGATAAAACTCTTGAGTTCTTCGGCCTTGTCGGCGCTTTTCTTGTTCTGGTCCGAGAGCAAGCGCTGATGAAGCGCACTGGCCTCGCGCCAAAAATCATAGTTACCGGTGTAGGTTTTGATTTTGGCATAGTCGATATCGGCCATATGGGTGCACACACGGTTCAAAAAATGGCGATCGTGGGAAACCACGACTACGGTGTTCTTGAAGCTGTCCAGGAAGTTTTCCAACCACTGAATCGCATAAATATCGAGATGATTGGTCGGCTCATCGAGCAGCAAAACATCGGGCTGGCCAAAGAGGGCCTGCGCCAACAACACCTTGACTTTATCGCCGCTCTCAAGATCCTTCATCAATTTGTGGTGCAGGTCTTCGTCGATACCTAGGCCCGCCAACATGCTCGCGGCCTCAGACTCGGACTCCCAACCGTTTAGCTCTGCGTATTCCATTTCCAGTTGTGAAGCGCGTTCGCCATCTTTTTCACCAAAATCGGGGTCGGCATAAAGTTGCTCTTTTTCGTGGGCCACCTTGAACAACCGCGCATTACCCATAAGTACGGTGTCGAGCACTTTGGCTTCGTCAAAGGCATAGTGGTCTTGTTTAAGGACCGAGAGACGCAGGTTCGACGCGAGGTGGACTTCACCGGTATTAGGCTCGATCTCCTTGGCGAGAATTTTGAGAAACGTGGTCTTTCCCGCGCCATTGGCTCCGATCAAGCCATAGCAGTTACCCGGAGTGAACTTGACATTCACTTCATCAAAGAGCTTGCGCCCACCAAACCTTAGACTGACATCGGATGTACTTATCATTTGGGGGCCACCTTACAGGGGAAAGGTGGTCCAAAACAAGTTTAATTTGCCGGGGATGTGGTTGGCACATCCCCGGCGGAGGCAGCTGTTAGAGAGTTTTGCGGGCCAACTATTTCATGAAATAGAGTTTGCGTTTTTCGCTACTGGCCTGATTGAGCTCGCCTTGTATAATTGCGGCAAAGTCTTTCATTGGAGAAGCCATAGTTGTCTAAACAAAGCTTTGCTATTCACGGCGTCAGAAAGAGGACTGGACCTTAGGCTAATGGCACCCGCTCAGGTGGAGGCGGGCGCGGATTCGGCTTTTTTGGTGATGCTAAAGGTGCCATCCGCCTCGAGAATGGCGGTTTCCACTTCGGCGAGATTGTGCACGCCTTGTTTACGCAGCAGAGCTTTGAGTTCACTCTCGCGTAGGCGCTCTTTGCTCATATTTTTAGGAATGATTTTTCCCTTGTGAACCAGGATGGTCGGCACACCTTCGAATAAGACGCTGATCGCCTTACTCTTAAACGTAAAAAACGTCAGCGTCGTGCTCAGTGCGATCAGCACCGCCGCTAATAGCAAACCGCCAACCAACGAATTGTCGCCTCCATTCATGGCATTTTGGACGGCATTGCTAATCAGTAGAATCGCGACAAATTCCGTGACCCCCATTTGGCCAATCTGGCGTTTACCGGAAACTCGCAATAAAATGAGCACGGCAATGTAAACCACTGCCCCACGTATAACCAGATCTGCGGCGGGTACGTCGAGTTTGAGCAACTTGTCGAACATCTTATGCTTCTCGAGGCTTAACGCTAATCATACCAAGGTCGAAACCGAAGTCAGAATTTTTGGATCATAGCCCGGACTCGAAAGAATCATGTCCATCGCCTGTTTAGGGGAGCGGCGCGCCTTTCCGAAGGCCACATTGGTGAGATAGTCAAACTCGTCCGCAATCGCCAAAAGCTGGGAGCCGACGAGAATATCGGAGCCTTTAAGTTTGTTCGGATAACCGGTGCCATCGAAGCGTTCATGATGTTGGTCAATAAATTGCAACGCGGTTTCAGGAATGGGAGTCGGACGACTTTTGACCAGAGCCATCGATTGATGGGCGTGCCGCTCATAGAGCGAATGCTCTTCAGGAGTGCGCTCGGATTCCGGCTTGGACTGAATTTCAATGGAGATGTCCGCAAGCCCCACGTCATGCAGGAGGCCAGCCAAGGCGATCGCGTCGACACTTGCAGGTTCAATCGACATCGCCAAGAGTGCGGCGATCGTCGCCACATTGGAGGCGTGCGTGTAACTATCACCGCCTCCACTCCCAAGGCGCAGGAGTTTTTCATAAATGGATGACGTAGGCGCTCCACTTTCCATAATGTAAGATTGCACGATCTGCGTACAATCTGTCATCTCGATGGTGTTAGTGACAAAACCAGTCAATAGCGACCGAATCGCACCATGCATGCGCTCGCGCCGGGCGGTCGCGCTGACGCCTTCTCCCTCGGAAATATTTTTGAGCTGGGAGACGGTAAAATCGTGGAATTTTTTGACATCGGCCGTGGCGATTTGCAAAGACGAGACCTGGTGATCGAGTAAGCGCTTGGAGCGTGCGGCCTCGAGCGGAAATCCCGCCGAACTAAAGCGAATAAATTTACGGTTGATCGGAAGCATCAGATAGGTGTCGAAATCCAGCCGCGTGTCGGGTTGGATGTCCAAAAGAAAAACCGATTTGTAATCGCCAACTCCGGCGGGGACCAGATTGCGCACGAGCTCTTGATCAAAGGGCAGTAGGAACGCGTCGGTGAAGCCGTTTTTGATCAATTCCTTTTGATTGAAATTTCCGCGGTCGGAAGTGGCGTAGTAGATGGGAACGGTCGCATACTGGGTGCGCATGCTGAGAACCATTTCAACGATCGATACTTTGGATTTTGCGCTGCCGAAAAGAACCAGGTTGGGCTCGGTTTTGACATCAAGGTCCAGGACACTTTGGATATCTAGAGCGTGGTGCTTAAAGTTTACGCCTGGTAATAAGGACTTGATCAATGTCAGTGCGCTGTCGTCGACGCCAAAAGTGAGCGCTAGATTTTGGCTTTCAGACATTGGTTACCACCTGCACATAGAGTAGCTGTGCGCAGGGAGGGGTGTCCAACTGAGGATGAAAGTCTGCCTAAAGGCCTAGGTCTAAATGGCCAGTCCACCAGATCGCACAAGCTTCATGCCGCCCTGCACCCCCGCTACAATCCCATCCCCAACCCAGGCATAACCCATCCATGACCAAACCAACACTCACCCTCACTCCGTGCATTCCTCCACAGTGGGCGCCCAGCGGCCACATGCAAACCGTGATGGGCCACATTTTGCCGTCGCCGAGGCTCAAACAAAAGGGCAAGACCTACGAAATTCCGCTACCTGACGGCGATCGCCTCATCGGCTTCCTCCTTTTGGGCACATCATCAACCGTAGTTTATTTATTTCACGGACTCGCCGGCAGCACCGACTCGACTTACATTCATCGCTCGGCAAAGGTGGCGCAGGAATTAGGTCACACCGTGTTCATGATCAATCACCGCGGTTGTGGCGAAGGCCGTGGTCTCGCCAAAGCGCCGTATCACTCGGGGCGTGGCGAAGATCTATCCGAAGTCATCGCCTTTGGAAAAAAACTCTTCCCAAACCATAAGCATCTAGCGGTGGGATTCTCGTTAAGCGGCAATGCGCTACTCTTACTGCTAACCAGGCGGCGCGGAAAAACCAAACCGGATCTGGCGATCGCGGTCAATGCACCCATTGATCTGCATGCGGCATCGTTGGCGCTGAAGACGGGTTTCAATCGCGTCTATGATCTCAAATTTTATTTGCAGTGTCGTAGTGACGTGCTGGCGGGCCTGGCGGAAGACTCGATCAAAAGAAGCATACCCAAAATAGGCACGCTTTTCACTTTGGACCAAGTCTACACCGCGCCGGCCGGAGGTTTTCGCAATCGCGAAGATTATTATTCCAGCTGTTCCACCGCGGCGCTGCTTTCTGACATCACTACGCCGACCGTGATTTTAACTACCATGGACGATCCGTTTGTGAGCGGGGAGACCTATGCCGCCGCAAGGATTTCGCCAACCACGCGGCTGCATATCGAGAAGTTCGGCGGACATATGGGGTATATCAGCCGCGCGAAAACTCCGCTCGGGACGTTTCGCTGGCTTGATTATGCCCTACACCAGTCGATTCAGGCGTTACTTCGCCTTTGAAACGCCAACATAAATCAGACTGCCTTCTTTGATTTTCTCTAAGACTCCGTCCTTCACCGCCCAGTCGAGAGTGATACAGCCGGCGGAGCGACCTTCGATCACATTGCGCTCATGAACGTTGTTCCAGCCGTGAAACACGATGGCGCGGTCACGGATATTGGAATTTGTTGTTGAGAGTCCGTCCAGGCGCACCGACACTTTGTAATTTCCTGAGTAAACTTCTCCGGTCCGGATGTAACCCAGTGAGCTCTTCGCTGAATTGGGAATATTGCCAAAGCTCCCGGCGTAGCCGCTGTCGTTAGGGTCAGAGCCGCGGCCGTGGGTGGTGTGGAATTTTTCCACCGAACCGTCTATAATATTGATCAGGAAAAAACGATAGTTATCCGAGCGCGGTTTGAAGTCCACCACGGTCATATAGTTTTGGTTTGGAAAGCTGGCCTTGTTGAGGTCATAGTACAAGACCGCGGTCGACAACAAATCCGAAGGTACTTCGTCTTTAGGATCAAGGTAGTCATAAGCCGCGAGGATTTTGGCTTTGTCGCGGGCGGAAAGAACCATGGGTTGGCGGGCATGGGCAAAGTCGCGTGCAACGGCCGCATGGGCGCGGGCGATTTCAGCGGGACTTTGAATGTCAAAGTTTTCAGGGGCTGGGGATTCCGCCAGGGCTATGAGTGGACCGCACAATAAAAGACATAAAAATGCTTTTTTGGCTAAAACCATCCGTCCTCCACGATGTAAATTTATTGGTGCACCTTGATTATACATGCGGCACGGAGGGATGATTGATTAGTGCTAAATAATTTGACTTTAGACAAGGTCCTGGTGGAGATCCGCCAGGACCTTTGGTGACGGGCCTTACAGGGTTTTTAGATAGTTGAGCAGGACGTCGGCGTGCATACTGCCAAAGCCGGTGACGGCATCCCAGCCCGCGCGCGCCGAGTAAGCACCATTTTTGCCAGAGGTAATATCATGAAATGCCGTCGCGCGATCGCCGGCACTCATGGCGTAGAGCGCGGAGTTCAAGAAGCCCAGAGAGCCTTTTCCGGCCTTTGTTCTAGCCTCATGAACCATGGCTAGAAAGCCCGCCCACTGCGGTGCCGACATGCTGGTGCCGCCAATGACTTCCCATCCGGCTTTGCCCTCGGGCCCGGTGTACATGGCCTCGCCCGAATTCGGATCGCCGTTGAAGGCGACATCAGGGTATGAGCGCCGAGCGAAGGCGGCGCCTAGCCCCTTCTGCCAGCTGGGAAGGGCGATGTAGCTGCTGATGCCGCCGCCGCTTCCACTCCATGCGGTTTCGCTGAAAACATTGTTTTTGCTACTAAGCGTGGTGCCACCAACCGCGGTGATGTATTGGCTGGTGCTCGGCCAATCGGCAGAGGTGGTGCCGTCGTTGCAACTGTTCGAGCCGCTGTCGCCCGAGGCCACAAAGATCGTCACGCCTTGAGCGATGGCGCGGGCGAGAACAGCGGTCATGGCGCTTCGGTGTTGCGCGGTCACGAGTTTTTCGCAGCTGCCCCAGCTATAGTTCACGATTTTGCTGCGGTTGTCGTCGAGGATGGCGGTGAACAGCTGCAGTTCGCCGGCATCGTCGTTGGTGGCTGAAGCAAAAACATGAATGGCTACGCCGGGTGCGATCATGCCGGAGAATTCGGCGTCAAGTTCGGTTTCACCCGCCGAACCGGAATCATATTGAGGCGTACCGTTGAATTTCACCTGATCCACGTTGGGCGCGGGACTAATAGCTGAGAGTGAATAGTAGGATTGGACATTTTGCACGCGGAACCCATCATAAGTCGCGATCGCGATCTGTTGTCCCTTACCGCTGAGCCCGGCCCTCACTAGCGGGGTGAAGCCATATATAGATTTGATCGTCGCGGGCGTAACGCCGCCGGGACTGGCCATGGCACGCATCGCTCGGCGGATGTGCGGATGGGCTCTGCGACTGTTGTCGAGACCGGAAACGGATTCCACCAGGTTTAAATGAAAGGGAATCGACGGCTGCTGCATATGGGTGCGCAGGCCTCGACTGTTAGTTTCGATGCGAGTGGCGAACAAGGACTCATAAACTTCGCGCCGACCCTTGAGCGAAACATAGAGGTGAGTCGGTGACTCTTGGACAATCTTCATACCCTCGGC
>JANXMF010000041.1 GCA_025354795.1 Pseudobdellovibrionaceae bacterium | reverse complement strand
ATGCTGAAAGGCAAACAGGGCCGGTTCAGACAAAATCTGCTCGGTAAACGCGTGGATTACTCCGGCCGTTCCGTCATCGTGGTCGGTCCGAATTTGAAACTCCATCAGTGCGGTCTGCCCAAGAAAATGGCGCTCGAGCTCTTTAAGCCTTTTGTTTATAACAAGCTCGAAGAAAAGGGCTTTGCCACCACCATCAAGCAAGCCAAGAAATTGGTCGAGCAAGAGAGCGTGGAAGTGTGGGATATTCTCTCCGACGTGGTCAAGGAGCATCCCGTATTGCTGAATCGTGCGCCAACACTGCACAGACTTGGGATTCAAGCGTTTGAGCCAGTTCTGCACGAAGGAAAAGCGATTCAATTGCATCCGCTCGTTTGTACGGCTTTCAACGCCGACTTTGACGGAGATCAAATGGCCGTGCATGTGCCGCTCTCTATCGAAGCACAGGTCGAAGCCCGCGTGCTGATGATGTCGACCAATAATATTCTAAGCCCCGCAAACGGCAAGCCGATCATCAATCCGACGCAAGATATAGTGCTAGGGATCTACTGGATGACTCGTGTGCGCCCGGGCGCCAAGGGCACCGGTCGCGTTTTCGGCAGCGTTCAGGAGATTCTCTACGCTTACGAAAATGGCCACATCGATCTGCAAGCGGCGGTTCGTTGCCGAATCAATGGCAAGTTGGAAACGAGCAGCGTGGGCCGCTCGATTTTGAGCGACATCGTTCCACTCGAAGTGCCGTTTGATACCGTCAACCGCGTGATGAATAAAAAGAGCCTCGCCGACCTTATCGACAAAACCTTCCGTTTGGCAGGTGCGAAGTCGACCGTGTTGCTCGCGGATAAATTGATGGAGCTCGGTTTCAAATACTCCACTCAGGGCGGTATTTCGATTTGCGTGGATGACTTAGTGATTCCGCAACAAAAAATTCCGCTGCTCAAAGATGCAGAACGCCAGGTGCAAGAGATTCGCAATCAGTACGACGAAGGACTCATCACCGACGGCGAGCGCTACAACAAAGTGGTCGATATTTGGGCCCAGTGCGCGGACAAAGTCGCCAAAGAGATGATGAGCCAGCTCGAAAAACAATCGTTCATGGTCGACGGTAAGCTGGTGGAAAGTGCCAGCTTCAATCCGATCTTTATCATGGCGGATTCAGGCGCTCGGGGTTCCGCAGCCCAAATTCGTCAGCTGGCCGGAATGCGCGGTCTGATGGCCAAGCCCTCTGGTGAGATCATCGAAACGCCAATCACGGCCAATTTCCGCGAAGGTCTCTCCGTTCTCGAGTATTTCATTTCCACTCACGGAGCTCGGAAAGGCTTGGCCGATACAGCACTTAAAACCGCGAACTCAGGATACCTCACCCGCCGTCTGGTGGATGTGGCGCAAGATATCGTCATCACTGAAATCGATTGCGGCACAACGGTCGGCATGGAAATCCGTCCGCTGCTTGAAGGCGGCGAGATCATTCAGCCCCTCGGCGACCGGATTCTCGGCCGTACCGCACTTGAAGACCTTATCGATCCGCTCAGCAACGAAGTGCTGTGCCGGGCCGGCGAAGAAGTCACCGAACGTGTCGTGCGCAAATCCGAAGAATCAGGCATCGAGATGGTCAAAATCCGCTCGACGCTCACTTGCAAAACACGTCGCGGAGTGTGTGTGAAATGCTACGGCCGTGATCTGGCCCGTGGTAACACCGTCAACATGGGCGAAGCCGTGGGAATTATCGCAGCCCAATCCATAGGCGAGCCGGGCACTCAGCTCACCATGCGGACCTTCCACTTAGGTGGAGCGGCCTCACGCGCGGTCGAGCAGTCTGTCCACACCGCACGCTATGATGGAACGCTTAAGTTCGCAGCCGTGCAACTCATCGCCAACCGCGCCGGTAAATTGACCGCCATGAACCGTAACGGCGACATGATGCTGATCGATTCGTCCGGCCGCGAAAGGGACCGTATGAAACTTGTTTACGGCTCGATTCTGAAATTCAAAGAGGGCGACGAAGTTAAAAAGGGCGACGTGCTGGCCGAGTGGGATCCTTACTCGAACCCGATCGTTGCCGATTTAACCGGTGTGATCCAGTTCCAAGACATTGAAGAAGGTATCACCATGGTCGAGCAGGTCGATAGCGTGACCGGCTTCGCCACCAAAGTGATCACTGAGAGCAAGGGTGCCGACAATAAGCCGACGGTGCTGATCACCGATGGCAAAGGCAAAACTCTGGATCTCCCCAATCGCAACATTCCCTGCCGCTACGTTATTCCGGTGGGTGCGCAACTTTTGATCAGCGATGGTCAACAAGTGCATGCCGGTGACGTGATCGCCAAGATCCATCGCGAGACCAGTAAAACTCGCGACATCACAGGCGGTCTGCCGCGTGTGGCGGAACTCTTCGAAGCCCGTAAACCAAAAGAAGCAGCAATTATTTCCGAGATCGACGGTTACGTCACATTTGGTAAAGACGTTAAAGGTAAACAGCGTGTTATTGTGACTCCAGAGGTTGGCGAGCAACGTGAGTATTTGATCCCTAAAGGTAAACACGTGGCCGTGCGCGAAGGTGAATTTGTGCGCGCCGGTGAAGCGTTGATGGATGGACCTAGCAATCCGCATGATATTTTGCGCGTGCTGGGCGACCGTGCCTTGTCGGCTTACTTGGTGAACGAAATCCAAGAGGTTTATCGTTTGCAAGGGGTGGGAATTAACGACAAGCACATCGAAGTGATCGTGCGCAATATGCTGCGAAAAGTGGAAGTCAGCGACCCGGGCGACACGCGTTACTTGGCCGGTGAACAGACTGAAAAGTTTGACCTCATCGACGAAAACGAGCGCGTGAGCAAAGAGGGCGGACGACCGGCGGCGTTTGAACCGCTCCTTCTCGGAATCACCAAGGTTTCGCTTAGCACGGATAGCTGGATCTCGGCCGCCTCCTTCCAAGAGACGACCAAGGTTCTCACTGAAGCTGCGGTCAATTCGAAAACCGACGGCCTCCGTGGTCTCAAAGAGAACATTATTATGGGTCGCCTAGTCCCGGCAGGAACCGGTCTGGGCGCCTATAAGCGTTGGAGAGTGGTGGTTGAGGACGAGCCGGCTTCCATGCCGTCATCGTTTTTACCGCCTCCGGGACCTTCGCCTAGCAGCTATCCCTTAAATTAAGTTGACGGGCGCGATCTCGCGCCGTAATTTCTGGCGTTCAAATTCAGAACGCCAGTGGACAGGAAAGGAATTATGCCAACGATTAACCAGTTGATTCGCAAGCAGCGGCGCGCGGACAAGGACAAAACGAAGTCTCCCGCTCTCACGTCCTGCCCTCAGCGACGCGGAGTCTGTACACGCGTTTACACTACCACTCCCAAGAAGCCGAATTCGGCCTTGAGAAAAGTGGCAAAGGTTCGACTTTCCAATGGTTTTGAAGTGATCTCTTACATCCCAGGCATCGGCCACAATCTGCAAGAGCACAGTGTGGTGCTGATTCGCGGCGGCCGGGTTAAGGATCTTCCGGGCGTTCGTTATCATATCGTGCGCGGAGTTTTAGATACACAGGGCGTGGCCAATCGCTTCAGCAGCCGCTCCAAATACGGCGCTAAAAAGCCGAAAAAATAAGAGGATATAAATGTCGCGTCGTAAATCAGCCGAAAAACGAGAGATTCTTCCAGACCCCATTTACAATGACGTGGTGGTCGCAAAATTCGTCAATAAAATGATGTGGCAAGGGCAAAAATCCCAAGCCCAGACCGCGCTCTATAGCGCGCTTGATGAACTGCGCAACAAGGTCTCCGGCGAAGAGCCCCTTACGGTCTTCAAAAAGGCCCTTGAAAATTGCAAACCGAATCTGGAAGTGCGTTCACGCCGCGTGGGTGGAGCGACTTACCAAGTTCCCGTCGACGTTAGGCCCTCACGCCGCCTAGCTTTGGCGATGAAGTGGTTGATCGATTATTCCCGTGAGCGCGGTGAAAAATCTATGGCCAATCGTTTGGCAGGTGAACTGGCCGATGCATACGCCAACCGTGGCAATGCGATAAAGAAAAAAGAAGACGTGCATCGTATGGCCGAGGCCAACAAGGCGTTTTCGCACTACAACTGGTAGTCTATTAATCAACCGCAGCGGGGGAGCATTCTGATGACTCTCCCTGCGAAATCGCGCATAACGAATCCATGAGCTTTTCTGATCCGCAGAAACTTGATGAATTGAAATGGACCCGTAATATCGGGATCATGGCCCATATTGATGCTGGTAAAACCACGACCACCGAGCGCATCCTTTTTTACACCGGGAAATCGCACCGCATGGGCGAGGTCCACGACGGCAACACCGTTATGGACTGGATGGAGCAAGAGCAAGAGCGCGGCATTACCATCACTGCCGCGGCCACAACTGCGTTCTGGAAAGATCATCGTTTAAATATTATCGATACTCCGGGGCACGTGGACTTCACCATCGAGGTCGAGCGCTCCTTACGCGTGCTCGACGGCGCGGTGGCTGTGTTTGACGGCGTAAAGGGTGTCGAACCGCAATCGTTAACGGTGTGGCGGCAAGCGAATAAATATAAAGTCCCACGCATTTGCTTTATAAATAAAATGGATCGCACCGGTGCCGACTTTGAAGCCGCGATCGAGACCATTCGCGAAAAACTCGACGCCCGTCCCATTGCTGTACAGTATCCGATTGGCAGCGAAGAAAGTTTTCAAGGGGTCGTGGATCTGATCGAAAACAAGGCGCTGATTTGGACTGGCGAAGCCGGCGAGACGATAGAAGAACGACCAGTGCCGACAGATCTCGCTCAAAAGGTAAATTACCTGCGCGAGCAAATGCTAGAGGCCGCCGCGGAACAAGACGATACTATTATGGACAAATACCTCAGCGGCGAAATGCTAAGCCCCGACGAAATACGCAAAGGCCTGCGCAAAGCTACGCTTAGCCTCACGATCAATCCGGTATTTTGCGGTTCTGCTTTTAAGAAAAAAGGCGTCCAACCATTGCTAGACGGCGTGATCACCTACTTGCCAAGCCCTCTCGATGTTCCCCCCGTGGTCGGCCGTGATCCTAACAAAGAAGAGCGTTCGGTCGCCACCAAACTTGATTTCAACGAACCGGTCGTCTCTCTCGCCTTTAAAATCGCACCAGACTCCTTTGCAGCCAGCTTAACTTTTTTGCGGGTGTATTCGGGCACCGTAAAGGCCGGCGAAGCTCTGCTCAACCCTCGCACCGGAAAGCGTGAGCGCATCCAGCGCCTGGTGCGCATGCACGCGAATTCGCGCCAGGAGATTAGCGAGCTCAAAGCCGGCGACATCGGCGCCGTCATTGGCCTTAAATTCACCGGCACCGGCGATACATTGTGTGATCAAAAGCGTCCCATCGTCCTCGAGCGGATTGTTTTCCCAGAGCCCGTCATTTCCGTGGCGATTGAAGCCAAATCGGCCGCCGATCAAGAAAAAATGGTCGCGGGCCTAGAGCAACTGCAAATCCAAGATCCATCGTCGCGCGTCCGCATCGACACTGAGACGGGGCAAATGCTGCTCTCGGGAATGGGCGAGCTGCATGTGGAAATCCTTATTGATCGCCTACTGCGTGAATACAAAGTGAAGGCCAATGTGGGAAAGCCGCAAGTTTCCTACCGCGAGGCGATCATGGGTACAGCGGTGGGTCATGGACATTTTGAGCGCGACGTCGCGGGCGAAAAGCAATACGCCGAGGTCACTCTAAAAATAGAACCCCGTAAAGAAACGCCTATACATTTCGAAGCCAAGGGCAGCACCAATCTCAATGCTGACCAAATGGCTGCGATTAAGACCGGATCGCTCGAGGCCGCGGACGTCGGCGTACTGGCCGGCTACCCTCTAATTGGCGTAAATATTTTACTTCAGGCCTACAAAACTCGCGATAAAGAATCCACCGAAATGGCCTTTAAAGTGGCCGCCAGCATGGCTCTGCGCGAAGCCCTTAAGGCCGTGAAATCACAACTCTTAGAGCCGGTTTTCAAAGTGGAAATTTTAACCCCCGAGGAGACCATGGGCACCGTCATTGGCGACCTGATTGCCCGCCGTGGGAAGGTGCACAACATGACACCCAAGCCGGGCGGCCAAGCCATTCTTGCGGAGGTGCCACTGGCTTCGCTCTTCGGTTACGCAACGGACATCCGCTCCCTCACTAAAGGCCGCGCGGACTTCAGCATGGAGTTCCAACATTACTCTCCGGTGCCACCCAAAGTAGAGGCCGAAATCCTAAACCAACTCGGGCGTTAAGCTCTGTGAAATAGCTCAGCCATTTGGTTTGGTCTTTTGCGTCAGCCGTTGTCGGCTCCCCTTCGAGAGGGGCCCTGCCGACCTTCGCTCTCGAATTAGCGGTGGCTAGTCCTTCGAACTAGCGCCTCGGTCTGACGCAAAATCCGCGGCGCTCAATGCCTGAGCCATTTGGCCACAGAGCCCTAACGCGCCAATTTTTGTTCGGATTTTTCTTTGACAAGCTTCCGATCCTTCTAGCATACTCGCCGACTTGCGACTCTAGTTCTTCGACCTATATGTTTCCAAGTTGGTAAAATCCTTAGATTTTACTGAGACTGGGCGCTGATGGCCGGTTAGAAAAGGGTTTGCATTTGTCTTTTCAGTGTCAGAACCAAACGAGAAGGTCTTTATGCAGAGTCAGAAAATTCGCATTCGCTTAAGAGCATTCGATCACAAACTACTCGACCAATCGACCAAGGAGATTGTTGAGACAGCCCGCCGTACGGGCGCGCGTGTGGCGGGACCGATTCCTCTTCCGACTCGTATTAACCGTTACACGGTTTTGCGTTCGCCCCACGTGGATAAAAAATCACGTGAACAATTTGAAGTGCGCACCCACAAACGTTTGCTGGATATTCTAGAGCCCACGCAACAGACCATCGATCAGCTGATGAAGCTGGATTTGTCTGCCGGTGTGGACGTTGAAATTAAACTGTCGGTTGTTTAAGGAGCTTTGAGCCATGAGTGAAGAAAACGAAAAGCCAAACGAAGAGCCGGCACCCGCGAGCAAAGCGGCCTCCGTGGAACTTGAAGGTCTCTATGCTTTCAAAGTCGGAATGTCGGCGGTGTTTAGCGACGAAGGCGAACGCATTCCCGTAACAGTATTGAAATATGAACCGATGATTGTTTCACAAATCAAGACTAAACAAAAAGACGGCTACGAAGCTCTGCAAGTCGCGTTTCTTCCCGATCGCGCTTCACGAACAAATTCAGCGACTAAAGCCCATTTGGCTAAAACCGGTTTTGAAAATGGCGCTAAGTTTTTGCGCGAAGTACGTATGAAGGCTTTGCCTGAAGGTGTGCAGGTTGGCACCAAGGTCGGTATTGAAAGTTTGAAAAAGGGTGACTTGGTTAAAATCATCGGCCTTTCTCGTGGCCGCGGATTTCAAGGCCCAGTTCGTCGCTGGGGTTTCAAAGGCGGTCCCGCGACTCACGGTTCCGGCTTTCACCGCAAGCCCGGTTCTGTTGGAAACCGAACCTGGCCCGGTCGAGTAATGCCGGGTAAACGCATGGCTGGTCAGTGGGGCAATGAGACCACTACTATTAAAAATCTAAAAATTGTCGAAGTGATTCCTGAAGAGAGTGTAGTTTTGGTGCGAGGTTCTGTTCCGGGAGCTCGTAATTCCTTGATTCGCATAACGAAGGTATAGAGAATATGGCAACGGTAGACGTACTCGGTTGGGATAAGAAAAAAGTCGGCAGTGTGGATCTCGATCCCACGGTCTTCGCCATTCAGGTGAAAAAAGAAATTTTGCAAACCGTGGTGCGCTGGCAGCTTGCGTGCCGCCGCCAGGGAACACACAAAGCTAAAACTCGCGGCGAAGTGAGTGGTGGCGGTAAGAAACCCTTCAAACAAAAGGGTACAGGCAATGCGCGCCAAGGCTCCATTCGCTCACCTTTGATGCCCGGCGGAGGTATCACTTTCGGTCCGATTCCGCGCGACTATAGCTACACTTTGCCTAAAAAAATGAAACGCCTTGGTCTGCGCACTGCACTTTCCTTCTTGCAAAAAGAAGGTCGCTTGCTGGTGGTCGACAAAATGGATTCGGACGGCAAAACCAAAGATCTGGCTAAGCGTTTGACGGGCTTGGGTGTGAGCAAAGCTGTGATGATCGATGCGGCGGTGGATGATGGGTTCCAACGCGCTTCACGCAACCTTGCGAAATATCGTTACTACAGTGTTGACGGTTTGAATGTGTACGATCTGTTAAAATACGACACAGCCATTATCACCAAAGACTCAGTGGCAAAAATTGTCGAGCGCTGCGGAGAAGGAAAGTAATCATGTACTATGTGATCAAGCGCCCACTTGTAACTGAGAAGAACAGCCTGTTGGCCGAACAAGGCATCTATGCTTTTGAGGTCGACAAAAAGGCCACCAAAAGTGAAATCAAAAAAGCAGTTGAAAAATTCTTTCGCGTCAAAGTGACCAAAGTGAATACAGCCATGTGCCGCGGTCGCGCCAAGCGCACTAAATTTGGCATTGGCCAACCCGAGAGCTGGAAAAAGGCTCTGGTTCGCTTGAAAAAAGGCGAAAAGATCAGCATGTTTGAGGGAGCATAAAAATGGGCATCAAGATATTTAAACCCAGGAGTCCCGGCCGTCGTGCGATGACGGGTTATGACTTCTCGGAAATTACCAAGACTAAACCGCTTAAAAGCTTAACTTCCTGGAGCCACAACCCTTCCGGTCGTAGCAATCACGGTGTTGTTTCTATCCGCTACAAAGGCGGCGGTCACAAACGTCTTTATCGCATTATCGATTTTAAGCGCGACAAGTTCGACATCCCGGCCATCGTGGCGTCGATCGAGTATGATCCCAATCGCACCTGCCGAATTGCACTTTTGCATTACACGGACGGGGAGAAACGCTACATCGTCGCACCAATCGGCTTAAGCGTTGGCGACAAAATTTTGTCGGGTGATCGAGCGGATATCAAGCCCGGAAACAATCTTCCGCTCGGTATGATTCCTGCCGGCACGATCATTCACAATGTCGAAATGCGTCCTGGCAAAGGCGGACAGATAGCCCGTGGCGCTGGTTCTGAAGCCACTTTGGTGGCGAAACTCGGTAAATATTGCCAAGTCAAACTCCCCTCAGGCGAAGTGCGCAACGTTTTGACGGTTTGCCGCGCTTCCATTGGTCAGGTGGGCAATACCGACAACGAAAATATCAGTCTAGGTAAGGCGGGACGCGCGCGTTGGAGAGGGATTCGTCCTTCGGTTCGCGGTCAAGCCATGAATCCGATCGATCACCCTCTTGGTGGTGGTGAGGGCGTCGGTAAAGGTCATCATCCCGTCACTCCATGGGGCGTGAATTGTAAGGGTCTCAAAACCCGTCACAACAAGCGCACTGATGGCATGATTGTTAAACGGCGTGCGAAGCGCAAGATGAGGAAATAGGAATATGGGACGTTCAGTAAAAAAAGGCCCTTTTGTCGACCATCATTTGATGAAGAAGATTGAAACGGCCAAGGCCACTGGTGATAAAAAAGTAATCAAGACTTGGTCACGTCGTTCGACCGTATTGCCCGAGGCCGTAGGTTTGACCTTCGCTGTCCACAATGGCCGCAAGTTCATTCCGGTTTATGCGACAGAAAATATGATTGGTCACAAGTTGGGCGAATTCGCGCCTACGCGTACGTTCAATGGCCATGCTGAAAAGAAAACGAACGCGCCAGCAGCGGCTCCGGCTGCAGCTCCGGCTGCGAAGAAGTAGAGGATAAGTCATGGAAGTGAAAGCGACTCTAAATTTTGCGCGGATTGGATGTCAAAAGGCCCGATTGGTCGCTGACATTATTCGTGGTCAAGATGTGAATGAAGCCATTCGCACCCTGACCTTTATGAAACAAAAAGGCGCGGGCCTAATTAAAAAATTAGTGGAGTCCGCAGTGGCCAATGCCGAACACAAAAAGGTGATCGACTTGGACAATCTTTACGTCAAACATATTTCGGTGGACATGGGGCCGGCGATCAAGCGCTTCCGTCCGCGCGCACAAGGCCGCGCTTCGCAAGTGAAAAAGAAAATCAGCCACATTAACGTCATTCTGGACGAAAAGTGATAAGGAAGGATTGAGGCGTGGGACAAAAGGTACATCCAGTAGGTTTTCGAGTCGGAGTCATACGCACGTGGGACTCTCGCTGGTACGCAAAGGGTAAACAATATCAGATCAATTTCCGCGAAGACTTTTTGCTGCGCAAATTTATTAAAGATAAATTAAGGCATGCCGGAGTCGCGAAGATTGAGATCGAGCGCGCGGCCAACAAGGTCAAAATCATTATCTCCACGGCGCGTCCGGGTGTAGTGATCGGCAAAAAGGGCACGGGCATTGATTCCCTAAAAGCTGACATCCAAAAACTGACTACCAATGAAGTATTCGTCAATATTCAAGAGGTGCGTAAGCCTGACCTCGATGCTCAGCTGGTCGCCGAAAACATCGCTCTGCAACTTGAGAAACGTATTTCTTGGCGCCGCGCTCTTAAAAAAGCTTTGGCTGCCGCGGTAAAAGGTGGCGTGCGTGGGATTAAGATTCGCGTGAGCGGCCGTTTAGATGGCGCTGAAATCGCGCGTTCGGAATGGTACAATGAAAAGAGCGTGCCGCTTCATACTCTGCGTGCCGACATCGATTATGGAACGGCAGAAGCGCTGACCACTTACGGCCTTATCGGTTTGAAAGTTTGGATCTACAGGGGCGACGTCTACTCAGCTCGCGAAATTGAGGAGGCAAATCGTGTTAAGTCCTAAGAGAGTCAAATGGCGCCGCCAACATCGCGGCAATTTTAAGGGTATGGCCATCCGCGGAAGCACCATTGCTTTTGGCGATTTTGGCTTGGCCTCGGTTGAAGCCGGCCGCCTGAGTGCGCGTCAGTTGGAAGCCGCTCGTATCGCAATCAGCCGATCCGTTAAGCGTGGCGGAAAACTCTGGGTGCGTATATTCCCGGATCTGCCGCTCACTAAAAAGCCTGCAGAAACGCGCATGGGTTCCGGTAAAGGCAATCCTGAGTTGTGGGTAGCTCGTATTCTTCCAGGCCGGATGTTGTTTGAGATGAACGGCGTTTCACGCGAACAGGCGAACCAGGCATTCCGTCTGGCGTCGCATAAGCTGCCGTTTAAAACTAAGTTTATTGCTCGGGAGTAGTTATGAAGTTCGCAGAGGTACAAGAATTGACTAGCACGGAACTCCGCAAGCGTACGCTGTCGGTGCGTGAAGAGCTTTTTGAAGCGCGCATGAAGCACACCTTGGGACAGCTGGGCAGTCCGGTGGAGATTCGGCACAAACGTAAAGATTTGGCGCGCCTAATGACGGCTCTCCAAATGAAGCTTGGGATGAAGAAACAATAGAGGATTAAGCCATGGCTAAAGTGACTCAAAAACAAGAATCGCCGCGCGGAAACAGGCAAGAAGTGGTTGGCGAAGTCGTCAGCGACAAAATGGATAAAACCATTTCGGTGAAGATTTTCCGCCGCGTCCGTCACGCGAAGTACGGAAAATACTTGAAAAAGACTTCGGTCTTTAAGGCTCATGATGAAAAGAATGAAGCCAAGCAGGGAGACCGCGTGCGCATTCAGATGACTCGTCCTCTCAGCAAAACCAAGCGCTGGCGCTTAATGGAAATTATTGAGCGCGGTCTGCAAGAGATTGAAGGAGTGCAGGTATGATTCAAACACAATCTCGCCTTCGTGTCGCCGACAATTCGGGCGCGCGCGAAGTGATGTGTATCAAAGTTCTCGGCGGAACAAAGCGCCGTTGGGCGTCCATTGGCGATATCATAGTGGTTTCAATTAAAGATGCATTGCCTAATTCAAAAGTGAAAAAGGGCGACGTGGCTAAGGCCGTAATCGTACGCACTGTTCATAAATTGCGCCGGGCGGACGGTAGCTACATACGTTTTGATGACAATTCAGCAGTTTTGATCAATGCGGCGAAAGAGCCCATCGGCACACGTATTTTTGGCCCGGTAGCGAGAGAGCTGCGCGCCAAATCGTTTGTTAAAATTGTGTCCTTGGCACCAGAGGTTATTTAGATGGCTGACGAGAAAAAAGAAAATAAGGGCGAAGGCAGACCAAAAGGCGGCGGCAAGGCTGGCGAAGGCAAAAAAGCAGCTCCGGCTGCTGCTAAAGGCCCGCGCCAAGTTTTTGAATCCGTGCCCATTCAGCTGCATGTGAAGTACAAAAAGGAAATTGTTGGTTCGCTAATGAAGGAGCTCGGCCTAAAGAGCAAGATGCAGGTTCCGAGTTTGAGCAAAATCGTGATCAATCTCTCGACTGCGGAAGCCGTTAAAAATCCCAAGGTGTTAAACAACGCCGCCGAGGAACTTTCGGCGATCACTGGCCAAAAGGCTGTGATCACCAAATCCAAAAAGTCTATTTCCAACTTCAAATTGCGTGAAGGCATGCCCATCGGTGCGATGGTGACTTTGCGCAAAGAGCGGATGTGGAGCTTCTTGGAGCGCTTGATCCATTTGTCACTGCCTCGTGTACGTGACTTCCGGGGTCTATCGCTACGCGGCTTTGATGGCCGTGGCAATTACAACATGGGTCTCAAAGAGCAGATTATCTTTCCAGAAATTGATTATGATAAGGTGGATGCCGTTCGAGGGATGAATATCACGATTTGCACCTCGGCCGGGAATGACAACCAAGGGCGGGCATTGCTTGAGTCTTTGGGTATGCCGTTTAGAAAGCGTTAATTTTAAGGAGTGAATTGAAGTATGGATACAATTGGGGATTTTTTAACACGGGTTCGTAATGCGGGAGCGGCTCGCCACGAAAAATTGGATATACCCGCTTCGAATGTGCGCGTGGGCATTGCTAAAATTCTTTTGGACAATGGCTACATCCGCTCCTTCAAAGTCGTGCGTGACGATAAGCAAGGCGTGATGCGCGTTTACTTGAAGTACAACGAAAAGGGCAAACCCATTATCACTTCCATCGACCGGGTCAGCCGACCAGGTCGCCGTGTGTATGTCAAATCCGCGGATATTTCCCAAGTTCGTGATGGTTTTGGAATTTCAATAATTAGCACCAACCGAGGCGTGGTCGATGGCGACACCGCTAAAAAAGAAAACCTCGGTGGCGAAATCTTGTGTAACGTTTGGTAGGTAACATATGTCACGTGTAGGTCGAGCGCCTGTATATTTTGATAAAGCCGTGCAAGTCAGTGTGACTGCGGCGAACGAAGTGGTCGTCAAGGGTGCAAAGCACTCCATGACGGTGCGCATGCGTCCCGAAATCAAGGCCAAGATAGAAGATGGAAAAGTGGTTTTAAGTAAAACCGACGAGGCGCCGGAAACTCGTGCTTATCACGGTCTTTATCGTGCTTTGATCCAAAACGCCGTCACCGGGGTTTCAAAGGGTTGGAGCAAGATTTTGGATCTCAATGGCGTGGGCTATCGTGCCGCGGTGACTGGCAAAAAACTCGAGCTGAGTTTGGGTTACAGCCATCCGGTTGTTTTTCAAATTCCAACAGGCATTGAGATTGCTATTGAGAAGCAAACCAAGATCACGGTAACGGGTCCTAACCGTGAGCAAGTTGGCCAGGTGGCCGCTAAGATTCGTGGCTTTCGTCCGCCCGAGCCGTACTTGGGTAAAGGTGTTAAGTACGCTGATGAAACTATTCGTCGCAAAGCCGGTAAGTCGGCCGCGAAATAACCGAGGTGATTTGTGATTCGCATAAAACGTACCAATAAGACTGCGCATAAAGTTACGAAGCGTCTTAAAAGCCGAGCTCGTATTCGCAAAAAAGTCAATGGCGACGCCGATCGTCCGCGGTTAGCTGTCTATCGCAGTAGCAAGCATATTTATGCGCAAATTATTGACGACAATACGGGCAAGACCCTGGCCTCGTTCTCGACCGTTGAAGGCAATCTCAATAAAAAGAATTTGAGTATGGCTAAACAGGTCGGACAAGAGATCGCCAAGCGCGCGTTGAGCAAAAATATTAAGAGTGTAGTGTTTGATCGTAGTGGTTATGTTTTCCATGGCCGGGTAAAGGCTGTGGCTGAAGGCGCCCGTGAAGCGGGCCTGACTTTCTAAGGAGTAATTGAGTGGAGAATCAACAGCAGCAGGATTTACAAGAGCGGGTCGTCGCCATCAACCGTGTGGCAAAAGTGGTCAAGGGCGGACGACGCTTCTCGTTCTCGGCGCTTGTCGTTTGCGGCAATGGCCAAGGCGATGTCGGATTTGGCACCGGTAAAGCTGGTGAGGTTCCCGAAGCCATCGGCAAGGCTGGCCGTATCGCCAAAAAGTCATTGAAGAAGATGAAGCTCAAAGAAGGGCGCACGATTCCTCATCAAGTGACTGGCAAGTTCGGTGCGGCCAAGGTGATTTTGATTCCTGCGTCGCCGGGAACTGGAGTTATTGCCGGCGGTCCTGTGCGCGCAGTTTTGGAAGCTGTGGGAATCAAAGATATTTTAACCAAATGTGTGGGTACGACCAATCCCCATAATGCAGTTCGCGCCACCATGGACGGATTGTCACAATTGATTGATCAGCGACCGACAAAAACGGTTGAATAGGCTAGGGTGATATATGTCAAAAAAGGGTTTTAAAATTACATTGAAGCGCGGTTTGATTGGCACCACTCGAGATCAGCGTGACGCAGTTCGTTGTCTTGGTTTGCGCCGGATCAACGACAGCAAAGTGATCCCCGACAATCCCGCGAATCGTGGCCAGATTATGAAAGTGCAGCATCTTCTCGAGGTCGAGAAGTAAGCGAATTTGTGGCGAGAGCCAATGGAGAATCAGATGAGTGAGTTGGCGCAGTTAAAAAAACATAAAGGCTCGACCCATAACACCAAGGCTCTTGGCCGCGGACGCGGTTCGGGTAAAGGTGGAACTTCCACTAAAGGTGGTAAGGGGCAAAAGGCCCGTAAAGGTACACCTATTCGCCGCGGTTTTGAAGGTGGTCAAACACCATTGATTCGCCGTATGCCTAAGGTAGGATTTACCAACACGGCATTTAGAAACGAATTTGAGATTGTAAATTTAAATCAGCTTCAGGCTTTTTCTGGATCAGTGGGTCCTGAGGAATTGGTCAAGGCTGGGCTAGTGGGCAAAAAAAGTAAAATCAAAGTTCTCGGGCGCGGTGACGCTCCCAAGAGTTTGACCGTGCGCGCCCACAAGTTCAGTGCAACCGCCAAAGATGCTCTTGAAAAAGCCGGAGGAAAAGTAGAGGTACTGTAGTGGCAACAGCAGGAATTAGTATCCCGACCGAACTGCGTAAGCGAATTCTATTTACATTGGGAGTCTTGGCCATATATCGCCTGGGTGTACATGTGCCGGTGCCGGGCGTGGACGCGACTGCGATGATTGCCTTTTTTCAATCGCAAACAACCGGAATTTTTGGTCTCTTCAATACGTTTACCGGAGGCGCACTAGAGCGCTTTAGCGTTTTCGCCCTTGGTATTATGCCGTATATTTCTGCGTCCATTATTTTTCAGTTACTACAAACTGCAGTACCCTATTTGGAGTCGCTCAAAAAAGAAGGCGAGCCCGGGCGAAAAAAAATCAATCAATACACTCGCTATGCAACCTTAATTTTAGCCGTAGTTCAGGGCTATGCGATGTCTTCATTTCTGTTGCAAGCCCAAGGCGGGACCCTGATCGGCGTGCGCTCTTTTGGTGCTTTTTTAAGTTTTCGAGTCATGGCCGTGATGACTCTGACTGCCGGCACTTGCTTCGTGATGTGGCTGGGTGAGCAAATTACCGAGCGCGGCATTGGCAACGGCTCGAGCTTAATTATTTTCGCCGGTATTGCCGCGGGCATGCCAAGTGGCGCGATGCGCATGTGGCAGATGGTCCAAGCGGGTGAAATGAATGGTGCCATCGCTCTCGGCATTATCGCCACTATGGTGGGCATTATTGCCTTGATTGTGTTTTTAGAGGTTGGCCAGCGTCGGATCCCGATTCAGTATTCACAGCGTGCTCCGACGCGTGAAGGGATGTCCCAGGCTCAGTCGAGCCATCTTCCAATGAAGATTAATTTTTCCAATGTTATCCCGCCGATTTTCGCCAGCAGTCTTTTGATGTTCCCGGCGACCATGTCACAGTTTGTGCAAAATCCGATGCTGAAAACGCTGGCGGATTCTCTGCATCCCAATCATCCACTTTACAATTTGGTCTTCGTGGGTTTGATTGTGTTTTTTTGTTTTTTCTATACAGAAATTGTTTTTAATCCGACTGAAGTATCCGACAATTTGAAAAAATATGGCGGCTTTATTCCCGGCATTCGCGCTGGGAAGAGTACTGCGGATTACATCAAGCGCGTGCTAGACCGTTTGACGGTTACAGGCGCGATTTACCTCTGTTCCATTTGTATTATTCCAACGCTTCTCATTCAGCAGTTTAAAGTGCCGTTTTATTTCGGCGGTACGAGTCTCTTGATTTTAGTGGGCGTGGCGCTGGATACCAGCCAACAGATCCAGTCACATCTTTTAACTGCGCGATACGAAGGTCTTATGAAGGGCGTGAAATTGAAGAGCCGGAGGGTTCAATATTGAACCTGATCCTCTTCGGCCCTCCCGGTGCGGGTAAGGGTACCCAGTCGGCCCTGCTCATCGAGCGACTGAATATTCAGCAAATCAGCACAGGCGACCTGTTTCGCGCCGCGATCAAAAATAAAACCGAACTTGGCACCAAAGCCAAAGAGTTTCTCGATGCCGGTAAGCTCGTTCCAGATTCAATCACCAATGGCTTGGTCGAAGAGATCTTGCGCAAATTGAATGGCAAGAGGTTCGTGTTAGACGGATTTCCGCGCAATGTCGATCAGGCGGCCGCGTTGGAAAAACTTTTGGAAACCCTGCATTTGAAAATCGATAAGACTTTGTTTTTAGAAGTTCCGATGGAGCTGCTTTTGAACCGTCTGGCTGGACGACGTGTTTGTAAAAACTGTGGTACCACTTACCATGTCCAGGCTAAACCCCCACACAATGCCGGAGTTTGCGACGTATGCGATGGAGAGGTCCTCCAGCGGCCTGATGACAAGGAAGAGGTCATTCGTACTCGGCTTGAGGCTTACGACAAGAGCACGCGGCCCCTGAAGGACTATTATAAGGCTGCGGGCCAGTTTATTGAAATCGACGGAACCGGTTCGACGGACGCAGTGTTTGAGCGAATGACAAAGGCGATGCAAGTCAAGTGTTGATAAACTTCTTGTCTAAAAGTAGTAGACTTGGGAAAACGCGGGTGTTAGCCTCACTTCTTGCGTTAGTTTAAGCTTGTTCGATCGGCGAAAAGCGGAGTGATTTCGAAGGGTTGGATGGAAGTGAAGGGTCCGATCGATAGGGTACGGATATTTAGGTGGAGTTAATATGAAAGTTAGAGCTTCGGTGAAGCGTATTTGCAACAAGTGTAAAGTCATTCGTCGTCGTGGCGTCTTGCGGGTCATTTGTGAAAATAAAAAGCATAAACAGAGACAAGGATAAAAAATGGCTCGGATAGCTGGCGTAGATTTGCCCAGAAATAAACGCATCGAGGTCGCACTCCAGTACATTTACGGAGTGGGAATTACGCGCGCTAAGGAGATCGTGGCGAAAGCCGGATTTCCAATTTCGCTGCGCACGGATGCATTGACCGATGAACAAGTCGCAAAACTGCGTTCGATTATTGAAGGTAGTTTAAAAGTCGAAGGTGATTTACGCCGCGAAGTCGGCTTGAGCATCAAACGCTTAATGGATTTGGGTTGCTATCGTGGGACACGCCACAAAAAAGGTTTACCTGTGCGTGGCCAACGAACGCGCTCCAATGCTCGTATGCGTAAGGGTCCTCGTAAGACAATCGCGAATAAGAAAAAATTAGTCTAAGGAGTAAAAGCTAATGGCTGACGCAAAGGCGGCGGCGGACGGACCAGCAAAGGGCCCGGCAGCAGCACCGAAAAAGAAAATCAAACGCAACATCCCCATCGGCCGCTGCTTTATTCAAGCAGGATTCGGCAACACCATTATTACATTCGCGGATTTGAACGGTAATACCGTTTGTTGGTCCAGCGCGGGAATGCAAGGGTTCAAAGGCAGCCGTAAAGGTACGCCATTTGCGGCACAAGTAGCTGCGGAAGACGCAGGTAAAAAGGCGCTCGAGGCGGGCATGAAAACTTGTGACGTCGTGGTGCGTGGACCTGGCGCGGGCCGTGAGCCCGCTGTACGTGCACTGTCTGCTCTTGGAATGCGCGTGACGTCCTTAAAAGATTTAACGCCGATTCCACACAATGGATGTCGGCCTCCTAAGCGCCGCCGCATCTAATTAGTTTTTGTTTTAGATTGTTTTTTGACGAATTTTTTGACGGGAGTGATGATGGGACAATTGGCAATGCAACCGCACTATTACAAATTCTGGCGCGAACTGATTAAACCAAAAGGGTTTGAAGTTGAAAAAGAGACGCTCACCTCGCGCTATGGAAAATTCCATGTGAGACCGCTCGAGCGCGGCTTTGGCGTGACTCTCGGCAATTCGCTGCGCCGGGTATTGCTCAGCTCGATGATGGGCTCAGCGGTTTCGGCAGTAAAATTTGAAGGCGTATTGCATGAGTTCAGCACTCTGCCGGATGTCCTAGAAGATGTGACTGACATTATTTTGAATCTCAAAGAAATTCGGTTTCGCCAGTCGGATCCTGAGACTAAAGTTTTGCGCATTTCGAAGACTGGTCCGGGCAAAGTGACCGCCGGCGATATTCAGTTGATCGACGGCATTGAAGTTTTGAATCCCGATCAGCACTTGGCAACAATTGGCAAAGATGCACGTTTCGAGGCTGAACTTATCATCTCGTTTGGCCGGGGCTATGTTGAGGCTGATGGCAAGGGCCGTGATTTGCCGGTGGGTTACATCGCTGTCGACGCTCTTCACAGCCCCATCCGCCGCGTAAATTACGTAGTCAACGCGGCTCGTGTGGCGCAACGGACAGATTACGATGCTTTGACTCTGGAAGTGTGGACCGACGGCTCGCTGAAGCCGGAAGAGTCGGTGGCGCTTGGTTCTAAAATCTTGAAAGAACAGCTTCAGATCTTTTTAACTTTCGATGAAAACATGGAGCCGATTGCAGAAGAGGAAGATAGCCGCTCGCCCCAGTTTAACGAAAACTTGTTTCGCTCAGTGGACGATTTGGAATTGTCGGTTCGGTCGGCGAATTGCCTGAAGAACGCGAATATTCGTTACATTGGCGAATTGGTCAGCAAGACCGAAGCGGAAATGCTGAAGACAAAAAATTTCGGCCGTAAGTCGTTGAATG
>JANXMF010000019.1 GCA_025354795.1 Pseudobdellovibrionaceae bacterium | reverse complement strand
TCTGAAACCGTCTACTGTTTCAAACTACAAGGCCATGCTTACGCACCTACATTTTTTTCTGCACAGCAAGAAGGTGCGGTTTAGTGTACTTCAAAGACATCACCTCGAAGAATGGCTAATCTATCTGAAGCAAGCATCGCTTGGACCCGCTTATCGTAGATCAACCATCATTCGAGCTAGAATCTATCTCCGCTGGCTGCATGAACATGGGAAGATTAAATATGACGCGGAATTGTTGCTCAAGCGCGGCGATCTTCCCAAGCGGCCAAAATATTTACCAAAACCACTACGACCCGAAGACGATTTGCGTCTTCAAGACGCGCTCAGGGTGCGTGCGGACACGCATTGCAAGGCGCTGCTATTGATGCGGTGGACTGGGCTCAGAATCGGCGAACTCGTGGACCTGGATCATGATTGTGCTTGGGTCGATCACGCCGGACGCAAATTTCTCAAGGTTCCGCTGGGTAAACTCAACAACGAGCGGATGGTTCCAATCAACGATGAGACTTTCGAGCTGATCGAACTGCTCAAGCAAAGATCCGCCAGCCTTCTTAAAGCCGGGCAACAGCCGGAGAAATTGATTTACCTCCCTTCAGGGTCACGCATCGGCAAAAGTGAATGTCGACTGACTCTCCATTCGCTGTGCCGGGAAATTGGAATCAAAAATCGCGTCAACTCGCATCGCTTACGTCATACATATGCGACCAGTCTTTTGAACGGCGGCATGAGTCTCGTCGGCGTCATGAAACTGCTCGGTCATCACAGCACCCAGATGACGCTTCTATATGCCGCGGTGTCGCCCGAAAAGGTCCGCGAGGAATACCTCGCCGCAATTGAAAAGATCGAAGACCGCTGTCGCGTGCAGGTGGCAATCGAAGCTATGGCAAGCGAACACACTCCAACGGTCGAGAATACTTTTTCGGATCTGATTCGTCTGATCCAAAACACCGGGGAGCGACAGGGTATAGAAGCAAAAAACTTACGCGCGTTCGTGAAGCGACTCCGGCGTTTTAAGGCGGAGGCATTGGAACTTCTTTAATCATCTTAACCCCACTCCCACAGGCAAAAATACCTTGGACCAAAAGGCCGGTTAACCCTTGGGGTGAGGGGGAAAAAATTAGGAGAAGGCTAGCGCGACTTGCTCGGACGCTCTTTAGCCGCAGGCGTTTCATGAGGGAGTGACAATCCCGAAGGGTTGGCGCGAGTCCATGAAAAGAGGGGCCGAATCTGCAAGACGTGACAGACTCGACCAATATTCTTCAAACAAGGGCGCATGGACGCGCCCTTGACCATTTGGGATATAAAAATCCCGGAGGTCATAGACCTCCGGGTGAAAGATGGATTTATGCTGTCGCGAGCGACTTCTCTTTTACCGCTTTGACGTAAGCGTCCTGAGAGCGCTGCTTGATGGCCACAATGTCTGCTTCAGAAACAAGCGTTCCGTTTTTCTTCGTGTACTCGACTCCAAGAAGGTACTTAACGAGATTGACGTTAAGAAAGCCGGTCTGACCGTTCACCGTGACGATGATTGATTTGCCGCTTTGAGCGAGTCTTGCGTTAGCAGTGTTAGAGTTTTTCATAAAATTCTCCGTTCGTTTGTGGGTCCCGACCATCGGGGCCTTCACAAAGTGATTAGGCCCGATGGGAATTCCATCTCGACAATCATCCCGACAATAAAATGCCTCACAATATTGATTTGCACGCCGTGAATGGCCCGGGTGGTGGTGCCGCGGCTTCAATGACTGCTCCTGGTCATAGTTCCATGTTCTCATTTAAGGCGCTCAATCCTGGCCTGTATGTCTATCACTGCGCAACAGCTCCAGTCGCAATGCACGTTGCGAACGGAATGTACGGGCTAATCCTTGTGGAACCTAAAAATGGGCTACCGAAAGTCGATCATGAATTTTATGTGATGCAAGGAGAGTTCTACACCAAAGGTCCAAATGGTCAGCAAGGCCTACAACCATTTAGTATGGCAAAGGCGATTGATGAAAAGCCCGACTATGTGGTTTTCAATGGCGGGGCTGGTGCCCTTGCCGGCTCGGGAGCCTTGCGGGCAAAGCCCGGAGAAACCGTAAGAATTTTCTTTGGCGACGGAGGCCCAAATCTCACTTCGTCGTTTCATGTCATTGGAGAGATTTTCGATACCGTTTATCAGGAAGGAAATACATCAAAACCAGCTCACAATGTGCAAACAACGATGGTCCCGTCCGGTGGCGCGGCGATCGCCGAGTTTAAAGTGGATGTTCCGGGAACATATATTCTGGTCGATCACTCACTGACCAGAGCTTTCAACAAAGGGGCTCTGGGACAAGTTAAGGTTGATGGCAGCGAAATTAAGGATATTTATTCGGGCAAACTGAGCGACGAAGTTTACTTACCTGAAGGAACAAATATTTGGGTCGCCGAGCAGCCCGCGCAACTACCTGACCCGACAAAATCCAAAGGTGAAAGAATTGAGCGTGGAAAGGCTACCTATGCAACGAACTGCGCTGCCTGCCATCAGCCTACCGGACAAGGCGTGCCTCACGCCTTTCCTCCTCTCGCGGCTTCTGACTATTTGAACTCCGATAAGATTCGCGCAATTAAAAGTGTAACTGGCGGACTTCAGGGAAAAGTGAAAGTGAACGGACAGGAATACGATGGCGTTATGCCTCAATGGACACTTTCAGATGAGGAAATCAGCAATGTCCTGACGTTTATCTATACAGCCCGGTCAGGAGAAGGCCAAGCCCGCCAATGATGATCTGCTCAACGCCAAGGATGGTCAAAAGCTAAGAGCCGAAAAATTGGTCTCCTCTGCCGAGCCGCTGATTTCTCCCATCAGCTTTTTTTACGCCGATGAAATTTTGGACGAGGCACTAAAAGCCGACCCAAAGAATCGCCAAGCACAGTTTTATAAAGCGTTCCTCGCGCCTTTTATGAAATTTCGCGGCTTCTTAACAAGAATTGGCAAGGGAGCCCATGTCTCCGTCCAACAGGCGGGGGAATATTTTAGCATTTACAACGGTGCTCAGGGCGGCCTGCGCGATTTCCTGAATGAACCCGCGCAACCGATGCTTACAGAGGATGACTTTCAAGCGTTTGTTGGCGAGCTTCTTGTCGAGCAAACAAAACTTATAGATTTTATAAAACAGAACAACAGTTTTTTAACCCATTTTTCATTTCCAATATCATTCAAGTACAACGAAATGATTCAGGAGTGCTATGCCGAAAAATTGAGCAAAGGCACGTATAAACTGTCGCCATGCGCCTATCAGACTCATGAAGACTTGCGTATGAATCGCGGTGACTGGGAGGCTTTCTCACAGATTTTGAATGGACTAAAAATCGCCATGGTCCTCGCAACGGCATATGATATGAATGGCTATTTTGAGTATATGGAAAAGGATATTAAGCGAAGTTTTAAAAGCCAAAAGCAGGTCTTTGATTTTATGAATAAAGTTTCCTCGCGCTTCGGCACACTACGTTCCGACCATAAGTTGCGAGACGTTCTCGAAATGGCAAGCGACGTGTATGGAGGTTTGCGCTGGCTGATGTCGATACAAGTATTACGAGGCGTGCCCAATGGCATAATCTTAAGTGGCTCGTTGCAGTTCGGGTGGCAGAACTGAGCTCTGGATCGAGCGCGTCATCCGCGCCGTTATTGGCTTCCTGAGACATTCTGACAGGTGGTAATGAAAAACCCCCAGCGGTGGAACGCTGAGGGCCTATTTGCCGTGCCTCTGCAGTTAGCGATGGCACAAGCGAGAGACATTGCCTTCATGCCACAATTTGCGGCCGACTGCACGTCGTCCTTTTGTTTCTTCGCCATACTCTCCTAACGGAGAAGGTGTCCTCATACCCTCGGTTCCAGATGTTTGCCCCTGTAGTCGGCAAGGCACACCTTCATGCAGCATATCTTTGCATCACACTCGGAAACGATTAACGGGTCCATGCTTTCCCATATCCGTGGTCCGCTGCGGGACTCACGGAGTTACTTTTACACTTTATCCACCGGGACACGTGCCCTACGGCAGGAAGGCCATCGGATCAACTGTCCCGACAGTAGCTATGGCCGGCGCGAATGCATTTGTCGGAACAATATTCGAGGCTTCCCTGGATGCTTCTCGGAAAAGCCCGTGGCTGCGGGTCTCCCCGGGAGGAAGCGATCAGTGGTGGGGAACCCAAAGGCAATACCTCCAGGTTGCGATGCACCTTTGTGGCGTGGCCCCGGAGATGAGTACGACGCTTCGAGAGATGTTGGCCTCAGCCCTTCAGGTTGAGACTCTGCTGCTTCTCGATGGAGCAGCTGGCATCCGAGTTCGGCCCGGTTATCAAAGCCGGGGGCAAGCCGTCCGTATGGTGCTCGACCAATTGCCGAGCGGCCCGTGCGCCGTCGAGCGCCTGAGCGTGAGTGGGCACCTGATCGGCTATTGGGGGACGCCTTACGTGTGGGACCCGAAGATTAGCCGTCTGCGGCAACTTGAGTTTGAGCGCTTTGATCCCGGCATTCGGGAGAGGGCCCGGGCCAGTCCTCCGCCATCAACGAAAGCGGGACGTTTTCGGGAAAATATTGAGGATGTAGGGTTGGCTCTAAACAAAGAAAGGCCTATCCCCTATGATTCCACCGTCCAATCCGACCAAATCCCCGTCGGCTGAAGCTCTTTTTCGTTTTCGGGTACTCTCCGAGGTACTCGCATGCGTGCAGCGTGGGGAAACACTGGCTGAAGCCGTTTCCGGCGTCGCCGAACATCCTCACCTGACTCTGAATCATGACTTAAGAGAGGTGAGCCCGCGAACAATCTATCGCTGGCTTGAGGCGTTTGGCGATGATCACAACCTTGCCAAGCTTGAACCTGCCTCGAGGCAGCGCACGACCAGTTCAATCGTGCTCAAGGCCAGCCTCCTTGACTTTTTAGCCGCCGAGAAAAAGCAAGACATCGGGGCGTCCATTCCAGAGATCTTACGCCGAGCGCGGGAAAGAGGCATCCTCGCCCAAGCCGAGCGCATCGATCGAAGCACCGTCTATCGCGCCTGTCAGCGCCTGAGGATTCCTTGCCTTCGCCGTCTTAGGGGCCGCTTACGCGACTCCCGCCGCTTTGCGTATCCGCATCGGATGGATCTTGTCTTGAGTGACGGAAAGCACTTCCGCGCAGGAGTCACGAGGGCGCGCCGGGTTGCGATGTTTTTTCTCGATGACTCCAGCCGCTTTGGCCTCGGTGTCGTCGTTGGAACCTCCGAGAACAAAGAACTCTTTTTGCGCGGCCTTTACGAGTCTATTGGGCACCACGGCATCGCGGACATCTACTACCTTGATCACGGATCAGGTTTCACCTCTGACGATACGACAGCCGTTATGCAGCAGCTCCCGGCCTTACTCATCCATGGCGAGAAGGCCTATCCCGAGGGCCACGGAAAAATTGAGCGCTTCCACCGAACCGCCATCGGTCAGGTCTTACGCAACCTCGATAACAGACCCGATATTGACCCGGACTGCGGGGCGCTGGAACTGCGGATTAATCACTGGCTGCGTGAGACCTACAACCACACTCCCCACGAGAGTCTGGAACATAAATCCCCCTGGGCTCAATTCTCAGCTGATGAAAAACCACTTCGCTTTCCGGAATGCATGGCAAAACTTCGTGAAAAATTTCTC
>JANXMF010000005.1 GCA_025354795.1 Pseudobdellovibrionaceae bacterium | reverse complement strand
AGACGACCGCGCCGCCACTATCTTTAACCGAGATTGAGACTTTGCCCAAGAGAGCCGCGCCATCTGACAGCGAAGAGCCCGAACTCGTCTGGTTCTTACTGGTGTAGGCTTTGGTACAAGCCGACCCCCAGACTAGCAGTGTAAGGACCACCGCTATTTTAGTTAGTTTTCTCATAAATCCCCCCTCATACATTTCTTGTTTTTTTAACACTTTTAAAATCATTTTCATTTGAAATCTCCCGGCGACAACGTCACCGTGGTGTGGTCTTCGCTAAACCTGGCATAAGCCACTTTTAGAAAAGGCCGGTCTTCCACGCCCGAACTGTTCTGCACAATCATCACTTTAACGCGGTTATTGCTTGCGGAGAGGGCGATTTTCCCAACCGTAAAGTGATAGCAAGCAATATCCGGAGAAGGACTGCTCTCGGCAACGATGGCGGTCTGACGATGCTCGATATCCAATAAAGTCTTGAGCGAAACCGCGAGCGGCAATCCCATCTTTAGCTTAGAATAATTGGTGATCCCATCGAGAAACGGATCCGAAAATGCACTTCCACCACTGCCAGCGATGATAGGCAGGCTCGATTTAAAGGCATATTCGTCAGGAATCAAATCGCCATTGGAATTAAAACTGTTGCGATTTCCGCCCAAGAGAAACTTTTCACAATCGTTCAGGCCATCATTGGTCGATGAAGAAAATGTCACATTGCCGGCGCCATCGGTCGCGGGCGAAAAGCCCGCGCAAATAGCATACTTGTCGCGGCCTGCGGGCGCGCAATTGGCGTCGTTACAAGGATGACCTTTGGTGCGGAATTCCACCAAGTCACTGACGCCATTGCCGTCTGAATCCACCGCATTGGGGTTGGAATTATTTTGCGCTTCAACCATGTCTGGCAAACCATCACCGTCGGAGTCCTGTAAAAAGCTGCCATCGGTCCACCATACGGCATTTTGATTCTCAACAAATACATCCACCAATTCATTGCGAATTTCGCGCGAGGGTGGTGCGAAGCGCTGGTAAAGTACGTTTTGACCCGCGTTGAATTGCAAGTACTGACCGTTGCCTGCGATCGCCAGCGTTTGCAACAACGACACGGCGCTCGCATCGGGCAAGCCATTGTTATAATAGGCCGTATTGAGGGTGACGTTGCTCACTAACGAACCCAGTAAGGGGTCATTCCTCAAATCCTTGAGATCCGTAATCGTTGGCGAAAGATCGGTGGCAAAAGTTTGCATATAGGTCGGGCTCGCACTATTGCCAGTACCCACGATCGGCAAACCATCACTGACAAAGATAATGACATAACTGGTTTTCACCACCGGGTTGACGGGATTGGCGGCCTGGATTTGCAAATCTTTGGTGATCACTTGCTTAGCCAATTTCAAGGCGGCTTGGTAGTTGGTGAAGCCACTGTCAAAGGGCACGGGAACAGCGGGTGTGCCGCTACCCTTCCAATCACTGGTGATCACGTTCATGAAAGCCGCGGCATCCGAAGTAAAACCGTTGAGCGGCAAAACTTCCGCCGCGATATCATTAAAATCAATCAGGTCATACGAAGTCGGGCTCGTGGGATCCGCTACAAAGTTGGCCGGATTGATAAAATCCACCAGCGGACCATAGCGACGGGTGCCTTGGGCATCGGAATTCGTAACATCGCCCGGGGATATCGGAAAGCCCGGTTGATTCGAAGAGGAATGATCTAAGATAAACAAATATTTGAGATTCTGTACAGCGGGGCTTGGAGCACTCGAGCAGATATGGGCATCGATCGCGCCATAACCAACCACGACATTCGAAGCATAGTCGAGCGGAGACAAAGGGTGCTTCATGCAACCGGTATTCAACCCGGTCATCAGCACGATCACGAATGAAGAAAACGTACTTGTTTTCATGGAACTGCAATCTCCTGATTGATAAACTTGGCAGGAGTGGTGGCCCAGTACTGGATGTTCAAAGTCTTGTCTTTATAACCTGATTTAAGAATCGCGAAAGCGGTGAATAGTGCCGGCGCTTTGCCACTCAAACCAGTTTCTGTGACATAAAAAGCGAGGAAATTATCGGCGCCGTTATCTAATATCGGTATGTTGCTCACTTTGAATTCCGAAGTGCCGTCGTCGTTGAGTTGCGTCTCATAGTGATAAGCAAACAATTGGTTCGGCTGAGTGAAGGCGCTCTCATCAATCGGGATGTTGCGTTTGCATTTATCGATATTGGCCACGCCGTCCGCGGCCGTGCTGATGTAGGCATCGTTCTCATTCGCTGGATTTAGGCCACAATGCAGCTTCATATAGTCCGGGATTCCGTTGCCCGCATTTTCAAATTTGCTGGGGTTTAAACCTAGATAGATCTTCTCACAATCGCGCAGCCCCAAGAACGCGGCCGTGCTTCCGCCCGGACGCACGTCATTGTAAATGAGCGCATCGCCCGACGAGCTAGCCATCTGCCCGCTGCCGCAAAACAAGCGATTTTGCTGGGATTGCTTAACACCCAGGTTGAAAACCAGAAGATCCGCGAATCCAGCGACCGCGGACTCCGGTGAAATCCCCATAAAGTTATAAGTCGAAGCCACCGAACTCTTGAAAATATCGCTCATTCCGTCACGGGCCGAGCTATAAGCCAACTGGCCATGTTCCGCGCGCACCGTAAAGTTGGAAACAAAAAGATGTTGGAAAGCCGCGCCACTTTGAGGCATGTAGTTCTTTATAACTACAGTCATAGTGTCAGGCGGCTCAGCGAATGAACCCACCTCTAGGTTTTGCAACGTATCTGCTTTGCCACAGCCTGCGACAAGCATCGCCACTAGCACAGCAAAGCTGGCCTTGGAGTAGCGTTGATTCTTTTGTGTGCTCGATCCGTAAACCATTTTTTCTCTCATCCTGAAGCTACTCACATCTCTCATCTTGAAACATCTCAATTTGAGAACCCTTAGTAGCGTGCTTACCTCTTAGAGAAGCAAGAACTGGGCTAAAGTCTCAAGCCGAGTGTAGTTGGTTTCGACGGTCGTCTACTCATTATGATTTGCTTATCATTTAGACGATGCTTCGACCGTTGACAGTGACACATTCTCTACGAGCGGCTTAAGACTTTGCTTCTGCTTGAGATTTTTTCTCTAAAATAGACGGGCAACTTAGTAAACAGCGATGTCCTTAGGGCCATAAATTCCAAGTGCCGGCGAGTTTTTCCGCCGCATTATTCCAGTCATTAAAATAAAGATTCAGTGAACCAGCCGGAAACATTTTCTTAGCGACTCGATACAAGTCGTTGTCACCCAGTAATTCACTGCGCTCAATCACATCGACGCGAATGGTATCGTCCGCGGCCAATGTCGGCAAATAGCTCACGCTCAATTTGTAACAATCCTGAATGGCATCGGTACTGACCAAATTCAAATCGTAAACGGCGGGCCGATAGTTGAGCAATTCACCGGTCGGCATATTGATGGGCAAAGATAATTTCACTTTGTTATGGAGCGAATATCCGTCTTGGTTGGGAACGTTTACAGCCGGGGCCGTTCCGAACTGAAATGGAATACCATTTTTAAACTCCAGCCAGTTGGGGATAAGATCGGCATTCGAATCGGGATTCGAATTCGAAGCCACCGACGGATCACCCAGAATCTTTTTCTCGCAATCATTGAGACCACTCGGTTCAGACGAGACATAGGGATTTCCGGGAGGAGCCACGGTGCGCGCGATCCCGCTACAGATTCCGGCCGCATAATTGATGGCCGAATAAGCTCCGCCCGCGACCGCGCGATATTTGACTAAGTCGGTGACTCCATTACCGCCACTGTACGCATTCAAGGGATCACTGCCCCAAGCCTTTTCCACGTCATCAGGCAAGCCGTCCATATCGGTGTCGGCATGAAGTTTTCCATCGGTCCACCACACAACCGAAGCATTGGTGACAAACACATTTGCTAACTTGTACTTGATGCGTTTTTTTGGCGGCTGAAATTGATTGTAATCAATATTCGAATTCGAGAGTGCATCGTAGGCAATTCCGTTTCCAACCTTGGCCATGTCACGCAAGAGTTTCTGACCGCCGGCATCCACGTTTCCAGCGTGATAGTAATAGATCGAAAACAAATTCACGCTACTCACAAATTTCTTGTTGGCTTCGAGCGCGACCATGGCCCCGACATGACCCAAAATATCAGTACCGGACTCTTTGGTCATGGTAATGGTGCCAACCACTCCGGGTGGTAGAGGATTCCCGGAGCCGTCCACATAAATGACTTTGCCATCTTTGATCGCAATTCCCGACACATCGGTGATCGGAGAGCCGTCGCTCATAAATATGATTACATAAGACGAAGCGATCTGTTTACCCGGAGCCGGACACCATGCGCCCGGCGAAGGTGAGCCCAGTGGTAAAGCGGCGCAATCGCTGGCGGCCTTAATATCTGCATTCATAATAGAATAGGCACTATCCAATGCTCCCAAGTAGTCCGTCCCGGCGCCATCGTCGGGAGCATTGCCCGTAGTGCCCGCCACGGAATCGGCCTGCACATCACTAAAGAACTGCACAATATCCGAAGTGAATCCCGATGAATTTGGCGGAATCGTCTTAACCGCGGGTTTTGTACCGACCGAGGAGTTAAAATCCACGAGCGCGAAAAAACGCGTGGGCTCGAGTGGATTATTGGCGGGCAATCCATTCAAATAGTTTAGAAGCGTCCCACTTCTGGTCACATCGCCATAACGAGTAACACCAGTGGGATCGGTGGCATAAATCGTGTCAATCACCGGGGGAAGCGCCGGAGCGCCCGAACCGTCACTCGCCATTTTGTAATTGTTTTGATTGCTGCCTGAGTGATCCAAAATGATTATGGTTTTTAAATACTGCTTTTGGTCGTACGCGGGATCGGTACAGAAATCCACCTGCACGTGATTTTGTACCGAAGATTGCTCCTTGTATTGCGCGAGGTCCTGCAAGCGATCCATTTTCCCACACCCACTCAATAGCGCTGCGAGCGCCAAGCCAAGTGCCACTATCAGATTTTTCTTATCCCCACCAGCCATTTTAGTTCTCATCCTGAACTCTCATTTTGAAACAGCTCAAAATGACAGCGCGTAATCACATCGCGCTTACAGGATTACAAAGCAAGAAGCGGGCTAGACCTTCAGAGTCGGAGTAATTGGTTTTGAGGGCTTTTCATGTCAATTTGATTTGCTTATCAGTTAGACGGTGATTCGACTGTCGACAGAGTCTCGGCATTCCCCGGGTGTTTCAAAGGGGTACAGTCGCCTCAATCATTCAGATGATAACGAACATTAGTAATCACAATATTCTTCTTCCCACGCAAAATAAGACTCAGCAATATTGCAGTCTGATTATGCAACAGCTGAAAATACCACTTGCTCGTTACAAATTCCGGAATGATGACAGTGACGGCATTCTTGGGATGCTCATCGGCTACCTGCTGAATGTAGTCCACCACCGGTGCCAAGACCGAACGAAACGGTGACTTCAATACCACCAAAGGCACGGTCGGCGCGGCCTTGTGCCAGGCGGTGGTCAACAGTTCAGTTTTCTCCGGCTCAAGCTCCACAAAACAAGCGCGCACATCTTTGGAGATCGACAACGCGTAACTTAGAGCATCGATCACACCTTGATGAATTCCCGATACCGGAACGACCGCAGTGTGCTTGAGCACATGGACTCCGCCCATGGGCAATCCGCCGGGATTGCTCAAGCGTTTAGCTACCACTCCGTAGTGATAGTAAATTTGTTTAAACACAAATACGAACATCGGGATCAACATGACCACGATCCATGCCCCATGCATGAACTTAGTCAAGATCGTCACGGCCAGCACCAACGTCGTAGTGATCGCCCCAAGCAAATTAAAAACCAGGGCCTTTTGCCAACTCTTCTCGCGGCAGCGCAGGTGATGCATGACCATTCCACTCTGGGACAACGTGAACGACAAAAACACGCCCACCGCATAGAGCGGAATCAAACCATGGGTTTCGCCGTGAAAAAATACCACGAGTCCAATGGCCGCCATACTCAGCCACACAATGCCATTGGAAAACACCAGGCGATCACCAAGACTTGCCAATTGCCGCGGCAAATATTTGTCCTTCGCCAGTAGCGACGACAGCCGCGGAAAGTCCGCGTAACTGGTATTGGCCGCCAAAATCAAAATCATCGTGGTCGAAGCCTGCACCACATAGTAAAACCAATCATTGCCAAAAATCTGATGGGCAAGCAAGGACACCGCGGTTTCACCCTCTTTAGGGATGATCCCAAAACTATGCGCTAAAAGCGTAATGCCCAGAAAAAATCCACCTAAGATAAACGACATCCACGCCATCGTGATTTTGGCGTTGCTTTGTCTTGGCTCGCGAAAAATAGGAATGCCGTTGGAAATCGCCTCAATTCCGGTCAACGCCGAGCAGCCGGAAGAAAACGCGCGCAACAACAAGAAGATCGGAATAGCGCTATAGGTCTCATGCACCACGGGTGCCACCACTGGGATATCGCCACTTAACGCCCTGAATACTCCCACCACCAACATCACCAAAAACGAAAAAATAAACAGATAGGTCGGCAATGCAAAAATATTGGCTGACTCGCGCACTCCACGCAGATTTAAAAACATTATGACGATAATAACGACCACCCCGAGCATGGCTTTGTGCGGCAGCAGTTCGGGAAAAGCCGACGCAATGTTTTCAATACCTGCAGCCACCGACACCGCAACCGTCAATATATAGTCGATCAACAGCGCCGCGCCCGCCACCAGCCCGGCATTAACGCCAAGATTCTCCTTGGCGACCGTGTAGGCTCCGCCACCGTGCGGATAGGCATCGATAGTTTGCCGATAGGAAATCGTGACAATCAAAATCAAAGCCGCAATCGCACTGGCAATAGGAATTGACCACGCGAGAGCCGCCGTCGCAAACAGCGACAACGGAATTAAAACTTCTTCTGTCGCATAGGCCACCGAAGACAATGCATCGGACGACAGCACCGCCAGTGCTTTCCACTTGGGTATGCACTCATTGTGTAGTTCTTCCGTGGACAAGGGGTTTCCGACGATGAAGCGCTTCAGCTGTCTTAATGCCATGAGGATCCAAAGTTAGTGAGTTAGCCTAAAACTGCTCCTACCCCGTGTTCTAGTCAATATGGTGGAGAGACTCAGTTTTGACGCAAAGTGTAAATAAGCTTTACCTGGACGAAAAACCAGCCGAAAGGGCACTATGCGATTGCTATGCCTCCTCCTCATTTTGATACACGTGAGCGCTCACGCAGATTTAAACGAAATTCAAAAGCAGGGTTTGAAAGAAACGGAAAGCCTTTTGCAAAACAAGGCTAAGCGCGATGCGGCCGTCGCCAAAGATCCAAAAGCCAAAGATATGGATGAAAAGGTCGATGCGCTCACCGGTGGCGGCACAAACAAGGAAGACATTTACGCTATCGCCGCCGAATTGATGGATAAAATCGCCATCAAAGCCAACGGCGATCCGGAAAAAATGCAGATGATGATGCTGAAAGCCCAGCAGAACCCCAAGGCCTTTTACGATGAATTTTTTGACGAAGGCCAAAAAGAAAAAGCCCGCTCTCTGGCGGGCAAGATTAGCAAAGACAAACCGAAAACCAGTCCGTCAAAATAAGTTTAGTCCTTACGAATCACCGCAAATTTAAACTTAGTAAAACCCGACTGCGAGCCGGCGAGAATCACGGGACTGAGATCGGCATAGTCCAGCGAGCGGTCCGCCACAATAATCAAACCTTCGCGCTTCGCCACTTCAACACTGGAGTTCAAAGCCTTCAATTGGCTCGCCAGATTACCAAGAGCGACCTCTTTGTCTTCAATTAAAAACTTGCCGCTTTCAATGCGCACCACGACACCCGACTGGATAAACTGGCTCTCGCGTGCCTGTGGAAGCGTCACTTTGCTGCCGACATTCACCACTTCATTGCTGGCCGAATGATTCATGATCAAAAAGATCACCAGAATGGAAAACGCGTCTACCAACGAAGTCAGCATCAGCGAAGCGACCATGGTGCGGCGGTGACCGCCACCGGCGCGCGGGCGCAACATCGAGGTATTCCCGAATGCCGAGCCGAGGGCGGTGCGTTTGAGAGGACTTGCGCTTTCTAACATAAACTAAACCTCTTTATAAGGGCGCGATGCCGATTTGGTCCATCGATGATTTTTTGAACTGCGCCATCAATTGAATCAGGTCATCATATTTCGAATGCGGATTGGGCATGATCAATACCGTTTTCACGTCGGTGTAGTGTGCGGAAAAACTTTTGATCCACTCTTCCGCCCGGAAAAAATTGAGCTTGCCGCCCTCACCGCGAATGGTGACGAGCGATTCCGATTTCTTCAGGCCTTGCACATTCTGCACTTCAAAGCGGATATCGCCTTGCCCGCCCAAAGACACCGTCACCGAGCCTTTGGGTTTTTCCTTAGCTTGG
>JANXMF010000238.1 GCA_025354795.1 Pseudobdellovibrionaceae bacterium | reverse complement strand
CGTAGGTCAGGTGAACGTGGGAACCAGTACAAATCCGCCGTCGTTTGCCAAATTCCCTGCCCCAGATGGCGCGCGTGGCGCTGAGCGCGCCTGCGCATCAGGCATTATCTTTTGAAACTTTCAGCGCACGGAAAGTCATGTTGGAAATGATCGTTCGGCGACACTTACTTCAACAGCCCGGCCTTGCGCATACGGGTCTCGTCGCTGCCGCAATACGTCTCTGACTTGGAGTCCAGCTCGGTCACGTTATTTGCGAAGGCCATGGCGCATGTTCTGGAATTGCGCAAACCGACCGCGTTTCCAATTGTGCGAAGCAAAGACCTGTAGAGTCTTTGCGCCATCTGAGATTCACTTGCCTGTCCCCAGGCCATTTGAGCGGTTGAGGCCATCACGACTTGACCACCAGGTCGGGTTGCCGAGAAAACGAAGTTCCATTTGGATGAAGAAGAATACAGGTCGTTTGCGGTCATGAGTATCTTCATTTCATCAGTCGGAGGCAGGGGCCATTTGTCCACGACTTGATCCGCGTCGATTTGGTTTCTTTTCTTATTGAAAGCCTCAATTTTAATTTGACTCGGGGGAGCTACCGCCACCGGGAACGCAAATTTTTTGCCGAGAAGTTCGGAAACTTGATTGACGATCGCCATATTCACGCCCTCAATTGGAATCAGCGTCAACTTTTTCACCTTCCTTAGCTCAAACGGATAGTACATGTAGAGGCCAGTGAGCCCGATGAGTGCGACAATTATAATCCTTCTAAACTTAGTCAGTCGATTTCCTGTTGCTCCGACCTTATTTCGGTTCCTGTAAATTTGAATGGCTGAGACTAAGAAAAAAATACCAATAGCTAAACTCAACCACCAAATCGGTGAGCTTGGTCGCCAAGCATCATATGCCGAAAATAGTTTAGCAACGCCAATCCCACAAAAAAGTGAAATGGTCACCCAACCGCGAGGGTTGATTGCTGGCTTGGTGTCCTTTTGAAGCATAACCACATTGTAGTCCGAAACATTGCGAGATCAAGGTCTTAGTAAACAAATGTGTTCCAACTCTGGAGTCCGTCATGCGTTAGCCTCGCGATTTTTTTTTGAAAAGTGTCGCCCACCATGGATGTCCGGTGTCCAAGGGCTCGTCAGGCAGACTGTCTTGGAAGGAACTATTTGAGTTGGGGGCAATACAACCAACTCGCCCTCAAAAGGGCATCTCGCGGGATATTACAAAAGTCTGGAAGAAAGTTCAGATGCAAAGCTGTGAACAATGACACTCCTTTCACGTGCAAAACAAGTTCAGTTTAGCTCGTTCACGCCGAGCACTGCCACAGGCGATTTTCGGTCAGTAAAGGTGCTTTCGTCGGGAGGTCCAAAGAGCACAGGACCGGTACCGGCCGGGAAGAATCAATCCAGGGAATTTATTCGCTTAAGGGTTGGCAAAAGCGTCGCGTAAGATGTGATGAATTTCTTCCCTATTCTTTTCCTGTAAAAATGGAAAATGACCGGCGTCGGCAATGAAATGAGTTTTAATTAGAGGATTGAGTCTTTCTATTTGTTTCGCAATCTTCGGGGAGAATCGAAGATCTTTTTCACCAGAAATAGAGAGCACTCTTAGAGAAAATCCACGCAAAGCTTCCGTAAGGTCGAACTGCTTAAGATATTTTTCGTGAAGACTATCAAACGTCTTTTCCGAAAAGGTGGCGCCCATATCTTCCAGGAAAGCGCCGGAGGTAATTGGGTCCTTATCTACAAGGACAATTTGGTGCATGGGCGCATCCGCTAACCCCAACTCATTTAGGTCGCTTCGGTACTTGTGCCACTGTTTATTGCAGATGCCCGTGCTCATAAGCACCAATCCCGAAATCTTGTCTTCGTGACGAGCGGCAAATTCAGTCGCCAGAACACCACCCCAAGAGTGCCCAACGAGAATTGGCATTGATTGGGCTACTTTCAAACTCAGTTCGGCAACCAGATCATCTATGGTGAGGTCGGAGCCACGTTGCTGATGATAGAACGTGCAATCAAAGCTATCGCTAAGCTGCCGAAAATGCGGCTCTAGGTAGTCTTGAAAACCCGGACCGCCATGCAAAAAAACTAAACTAGGTTTCATCGCCACAATCTAGGCTCCTTCACTTTGGCGATCAACAAAGGAATGGCTGGTATCCAGCCCGGTTACCTGCCGCGCATGTCTTCTGGGGTCTAGATTCTAAACAGTATACTGGATTGGATGCTGCTAAAAGATGCAGATCTTTGGGGGGAAACCTTGCTTCCTTTGATGACGTTGCAGGTGCCGTCGATGATGGCATCCGGGAAATTAATCCTACCGTGAGTGGTCCCAATCCCAAGGTCTGGACAGCAGCTTCTAGCTGTCCCGATCCAACGTTCGGTGTGATGTATACGTTTGACTTGCCAAGCAATCGAGACTTAACCCTAAACCGCTGCCAAACTCCAAAAGAGTCGTATGGGCTCGCGCTTTGTAAATTGACCGAATATCAGGCTCCTGACGGCTCTACTTCGCGACAGTATGTTCCGCCTGCAGGGACCGTACAGTAATCCATACGTTTCGTACCGCTCGGGTGAAATCGCCGGTTCGAAAAGCTGATTGGGCGATAACGGTGGAAGCCATAAGTGCCAGCGTTGATGATTTCAGAGGCCCATGTGAGAGGACAAACTCGGGCATGAACTCTGCGCTTTTTACGAAAACTGTACGGTAAGGTCTGAGATCCTTTCCAGTTTGACCCGCCCACTTGCGAATCTGTGGCCCCAAAGGTCTCATCTGGCTGGAAGCAGACCCCATCATTGGTCATTAGTTTGTTGATCAGAGTCAAAAGGCATGTTGAGATCATTCGGTATATTTTCGCAAAGGGGGATCAATGAAAGCATTTGTCGTAGTCTTGGGACTTCTTTTTTCGTCGGGCGCTTGGGCTTGCCCCAATTATTCTGGTAGGTATTCTATCGACCAAGATATGTGGAGTAGGAGCCCCAAAGTCATCAAGATTATTCAAGAAAACTGCGAAGAACTTAAGGTCGATGCGACTTACCATTATAGCAGCGGCGCTCCTGGGTCTAGAAGTCAGACCGTTCTTAAAAATTTAGAATGGCACGGAGATGTTTTGCGAGTTCACTCGTATTCTCTCGAAGAGTGGTACTTAGACGGCAATCGTCTTTTCATCAAATATTCCAATTTTCCAACTGGCCCATGGGGATATAACTACACTGAAGAGTACAACCAAGTTCAGTGATTAAAACCACTTGTTATAAATAAAAACAGTGTATTCATTCGCGCATTCGGACCGCGCGCCAATAGAGGGAATGATCCGTTCGCAAATCCTGTTATCTGATTGCGTCCCAAAAGGCGGTGATGTCGGTAGCGATCCACATAGCCCCGAG
>JANXMF010000220.1 GCA_025354795.1 Pseudobdellovibrionaceae bacterium | reverse complement strand
TCGGTGATACTGAACGGCACGACCTTGGTGGGCGCGCCGGCAAAGCCCTTTTGTGTGGCACTTAGAGTGGTGGGGGAGGCTGGGCAATAAAAAGTATAACCGGAAATATTGCACGACGCGACCAAGCTGCTCGAGGGAAAGTAAAGTGCGTTGGAGCCGCTGTCGATAAATGAAGCGGTGTAGTTGATGCTGTTGAACGTAGTTTGAAAATTGATGTTCCCGTCCGCGGGGAGAACCGTGGGCGCGCCGGTGGGAGTGTTGTTACCGCTGGCGGTGCCGATCCCAAGAGTGAGCGTGCCGCTAGTGGTGGAGACTCCGCTGTTGCCGACCGCGGGCAAGGTTAAAATTAAACCGTTATTATTTATAGGCATGCGCGCCACGGGATTGACGACTTGCTTGTTGGTAGCCATAGTGCTGGCGTTGCAAGTTGCTCCGGTGCATTCATAGTAGGCGGGCAGCGTGCCGATACTTGCCACGCATTGCGGGCAGTCCTCGCTGATAAGCCCGACGCCAAGAATGCCGTTGTAGCCGGTTTTTAGTGGATTGCCCTCAAGGTGAGTGCAGGAGCTGGGGGCGGTGCCAAAACTGGGATTGATGATCTGAATCGGAATGTTGCTGGCCTTTTCGGCACCCATCACGACGTCGGCCAATTTCACCGCGCCCCAATGTGAAGTGCCGTCGGCGTAGGATACACATTCAGCGACAGATTTACCGGCCGCGGTCTGCGCCGGGAGGTTTAGCGAGGTCGAGCAACTGAATAAGCGCAAACCGTTGCTGCCGGTGTCGAGCAAGACTTTGGGAATCACCTGGCAAGTCGTGGTGCCCGGCTCGCACACTGTGACACTCACAGTGATTTCATTTATATAGTGGGAACCAACCGTGACCGGCAGAACATTGCTGGCGGTCATGATGGTTTCGAGCGCCGACACGGCGGAGAGCGGACTGCAGGCCGGAGCATCGCCACCCGAACTGCTGGAGAGATCGGCACAACCGCCGATAACCAGAGCAAAAAGTGCGGCGCCAAGCTGTGATTTCAAAATAGTTCTTCCTCGCTCACGCCGGCGGGGACTTTGTCAGATAAAACTGCTAACCCATGAAAATCCCCGATGTGCCCGCCCCGGCGAATTATGATTTGTGCCGTCTGAATGGCAGGCAGGCCGTAGCGGCGCCCGCGCGGAGTTTGCGCTTCGCGAATGACGTAGTCGGAATAGTGTTGACCCAGCAGCGTCTTGAAATCGGGGTGTAAGTCTCCGCGCCAAGCAATGGCGAAGACGATACCTTCGCTGTTTAAGAATTCTTTGAGAGTATTCCGACCGACACGCATGGTGAACACCGAAAAACGGGAGGCTTTGTTTACCACGGCGTTGGGTATGATCACTTCTGCCCGTAACGTTTGCCGGTCCTGCTCAATGGAGGCGGTGGTGCCACCTAGCGCCGCCATTGCTGGCCGCGGCCATAAATTTGAGACACACAATATCAACAAAAGCAGTCGCATTTTTTCCGCCTCAAGTATTATTATCGCTTTCAAGGCTGACGCTGAAAAGGCATTCTCGAAACTCTAGACTTAGCGCCACCCCGCGACTTAGAGCTGGGAAAAACCTAGCCCTAAGGGTTGCTCGCGAGATATAGGTAAAGGCATGCAGGACTTTCAGCGTATCGATTATTATGACAAAGTGCGATTCTACCATGAGCTGCGGAGCGAGATGGGCGCGATGAACAGTGGATTTTGGCTAACCAGTTTAGCCAATGCCTGCGCGCTGCTGATGGCGCAACTCCCCACTCTGAATTGGGCCGGTTTTTATTTACTGCGGAATCAGGTTTTGGTTTGGGCCCGTTCCAAGGGCTACCAGCTTGCCTGGAGATTGCTATTGGTAAAGGCGTGTGTGGAACCGCCGCGCAAAACCGCGAAGTGCTGTGCGTGGCCGATGTGCAAGATTTTCCCGGGCATATCGCCTGCGATCCGAACTCGCGCTCGGAACTCGTGATTCCTATGTTGCATGAAGATCGCCTGGTCGGTGTGCTCGACCTGGACTCACCGATCAAGAACCGTTTTTCAGAAGAAGACCGGCTTCATTTAAAACTGATCGTGCAAGATTTAATGGCTAGATGTAGCTGGCCGGTGTTGTCGGTCGATGGTCAATGAAAAGGAACAGCCGGAACAGCGTTGAACTCGCGGCCACTGCTCGGTTTCGCGCGGTAGCTCAAGAACTTTTTTGCAGTTGGGGCAGACGACTTCGCCACTTAACATTTCACCGGTGCCGGCATATTCGTTGAATGCCAGAGTCGCACCGATGAGGAGCGAAAGCGGGGGTAAAATAAAATGCAGGACTGGCACAAAGACGGTGAAGAACGCCACCACTAAGAATATCGCAAAAATGCGGCCGGCGCGGAACAAGCGCTCGCTTTGTGGGAGATCGCGGCGGACGGACCAGCCCACCGTGTGCAGGTCATCCACCTGGCAGCTGAGTGGTATTTTTTCAGACGAAGGTTCCATTCGCGAACCTTAACAAATATTGGGAACAATGTGAATCAATCGTTGTTTGCCTGGCGATTGTGCGGCGCTGGCTCGGTCGAGTGTGGATCTACACTCTCGCCTTGGAGGGCTTCAAAAGTTTCGATGGACTTTTGCAACGCCTGGGCCGAATCGCGGGCACTTAAAATCTTCTCGCGATGGTCAATGGTGATACTGTTCATGGAATCAATCTCGAGCACACGGTTGATCATCTGTAAATACCGGGCGAGTAGTCCTTGCACCTGGCGGCGCTCGGCGCGCCGTAAGTGTTGCCACTGATTGGCAGTGACTTTGGCGTTGCGCTCGATAGCCGGGCACTTCTCGCTGCGATCACCTATCGCCACTTGAAATTTGCATAAAAGTTCCTGTTGAATAGCCGCGGATTCACGCAGTTTATCATTGCCCTCTGTCACCAAATGGCCACGCACTTCCTCACTAGAATACACCTGCGTTTTGACCGCTCGGAAGTTGCAACAGACCACGGTCGCTGCCATACCCAAAAGCGCTAAAGAAGTGACAAACATCGGCAATTTACTCACGTTAAACCCCTTTCCAGGAACCTAATAAATAGAGAGCAAGCTGTGTTCCAGCCTAATTGCGGAAATAACCCCGTGAAATTAAGCCACTTTGCATGCGTAGGCTGGCGGCCTAGGGTGCTCCTATGTTACGCCCGGTGCAGGGGCTAAAGCGTGTGTTATGGACTGACGGCCGAGGCGGTGGCTGCCGACCAGCAATACTATCTGAGCGGCGATTATAAACAAAAGATAATTATTTGCTTCGAATCGCAAGAGCATTTGCACTCCAGCCTCTAGCGCGAGCCCGGCCAATAGCAGTCCGCTGAGGCGTAGATCGCGGCGCGCGCAGGCTCCTTGCACCGTCAAGAAAATCAGCGCCAGCAGGGTGGTGTGCACACAGGACAGAAAAACTAAACTGCGTGCCGGCCCTTGCGGCCAAGACAAAAGCAAGCGCGAAATCCAGGGCGAGATCAGGGTCAATCCCAATGCTAGCACCAGACCGCCGGCTGCCACCGCCGGAAGGCCGGCGCTGCCTTCATGGTTGTGGTGCTTGACCTGGCGAGGCAGCAACCATTGGGCCAAAATGAAAATCAAGAAATAGATGGCTTTGTAAAACAAACTGGCCTGGGCGAATTCGGCAAAAGTTGCAGAAGTTTGCGTGTGATGCATGAGAACCAAGTCAAATTGCGGAGTGATGGCAGTGGCGATGGACAAAAGAATCGGCGCCGACCAACCCGAATGGCGGGCGCCCGGTTCGGGTTTGGGTGCGCTCCACAAATAGACCGAGATGATCCACAGGCCCGGCAGATAGGTGGCGAACATGGCAAAGGCATATCGATTGAGCTCAGTTGGCAATCCAAAGGGCGCGACGGACAGGCCCAGTTTGCTGACAGCGCCGAGCACATTGACCAAGGAAATAATGGTGAATTGCAAGCGAATCTGCACTTGCCCCATCAGCCAGCTGAAGAGCGTAGATACCACTAAGATCATCAGCACGCGCTCTAAAGTGAGAGCGCCGGGAGCAGTTAGCCAGTAGGTAATCGCGGCAATAGCCAAAGCATTGGCGATCACCAGAATCGGACGCAGTAAGCGGGGTCCTGAAGGCCAAAAATTCGCGGCGAACTGCAAGACTCCGCCGAACATAAAAAACAGCGCGAGATCGGCAAACCAGCCGTTCAATTGCGAAAAATTTTCGCTCGAAAGCTGGCGTGCGGCCACCACTTGAAACAAGTAGTTGCACAGTCCCGTGCCCACGCTGGCGACCAGAAAAAATGCTCCTGAGCGAAGTTCCCAAGAGCGCGGAAGTTGAAATAGAGTTTTGAACAATTTCAAGGCCTTAGGATGACACGGAAAGCCCGGGCCCGTCGCGGATTTTATTGCTAGACGAGGCCAATATCAATGGTTACTCTCAGACCAAGGTTTAGCCAACGCGGGGACTATATATCGAAATTAGTTTACCAATAAAATCGCTCGAGTTAAAGAAGTTTTGCGCTGTCTTTTATCCGCGCCAAGATTTTAACCGCTGGGCCATGCAGCAGCTGATCGAAGACACCGACGAGGAGACCGTAGTGAGGATCCTCGCCAATTTCGCGCGCGGATTGGAAGAGAGCTTCAGTAAAACTGTCCAAGCGGTCGCGGTTCAAGACGTCGACACGATCTGGAAGGCCAGCCATAAAGTGGCGGGTTCGGCGGGGCTGCTTGGGTTTGTGGTATTAGGCGGACACGCGCGCGATCTCAGCACCGAACTCAAAGCCGATTTGGATTTTTCTAAGCACAAAATCGCGAGCGAAGAGTTTTTACTGAAAATGCAAACCCTGCTTGCACAGCTCGCTACGAGTTGTCCGAATTTGAAATCTTGTCTTTAAGAAAAGCTTTATAACCGGCGCTGAGCACAGTCTCGATCTGAACTTGGGTATCGCGGAGTTTGGTGCGCAAGTGGCTCACATGGGCGTCGACGGTTCGCGGCGTGACGTATTTTTCTGAACCCCAGATGCGCTGAATAATGTGTTCGCGCGAGAACACTTGGCCAGGCCGCCCGATCAGCAGCCTAAACATTTTAAATTCAAACGGCGTGAGGTCAATCGGCGCGCGCGTACCATCTTTGTGGATAAACTCGACCAACATGCGTTCGGCATCCACCACGACATCGCCAAAGCCTACCTTGGATTGCCTGTCGGGGAGGCTGTTGCGCCAGCGAAGTTTCGCTTCGATGCGAGCCTTGAGTTCACTTGAGTCGGGAGGTTTGGTCACAAAATCATCCGCCCCCATGCCAAAAGCCGCGACTTTGGTGAGAACGTCGACATCGGAACTAATGACAATCACCGGCACGATGAGGTCCGAAGAGGCTTCCTTAAGGCGCGGAAGAATTTTCATGCCGTTCCCATCGGGAAGTGAAATATCTAACAAAATCAAGTCGTAGCTGGCGCGTCCGCCCTCCACCGCGCGTAAGGCCTGTGAAATAGTTGCGACATGCGTGAGTGTGTGCTCGCGTAAAATCGCCGAAAGGTAAATCTGAAATTCTTTGCTATCTTCGACACAAAGGATTCTAGCCATACGTCGAAATTTATCACATGTTGCGATTTCTTCAAGTCACCGCACGACGATTTCCATACATAACATCTAAACTTCAAGTTCATATAAGGGAGGTGCCCATGCAAGCGTTACAAACATCAATCCCACGCAAAGGACTGTTTGAACTCGAAGGTCGCAGGGAAAGAGCACATGCGGAGATGCGGGTGCTAATAGTAGAAGACGATCTGACTCTCCAGCCGCTCTGGGAGCGCGCTTTCAAAACCAAGAACCCCGCGGTTAAGCTCGACTGGGCCACCAGCGTGAGCGAAGCGGAAAAGCTCATCCATCTGCGCTTTTCACGAGGCGCGCCTTACGAGTTGATCATTTCTGATATATTTTTAGAAGGCAATGCGACGGGAGTGGATTTGTGGAACCGATATGGAGAAGAGGCTTTGAATTTCGCCTTTGTCAGCGGTTTGCCAGTTTCTAAATACGAATTGATGATGTCGCTTGATTTTGGTTGCCCGACTTATCTTAAGAAGCCCTTAACGTTACAGAAATGTGAGGAGATCGCTGACCTTACATGTGTTAGTGAAGCCTAGGGGGAGGTTTTATGGCCTATGTTCCAGGGGTACAAGTGAATGCCAACAAGGCCGCCTTGGCCCTAGCAGAGTTCGACGAATTTATGAAAAAGCTCTATGCGGGGGCTGAAGAGTTCGTGCAAAGAACTCCGATCGACAGCAGTCTGACGGTGGACGTGGAGCGGATCAAAGATGGATTTAAAGTTGCGTTCAAGCTTGCTTCCGCCGAGCTGAGACTGGCGGAATCGGGAGAAGGTCGAAGCCCCTTTATGGCGTTGGAACGGGTGCTGCTCAAGGCGAAGGATCTGGTAAAAGTTTGGTCGATCAATAAAAAAGTTTGAGTGTGGGGTCTAGAGGGAGAATATGTCGACGCTTAAAGCAAAACGTATTTTGATGGTGGAGGACGATCTCGCGCTTTACCCGTTGTGGACCGTGATTATCTCCCGCTGTTTCGGCGCCAGTGTCGAAGTGGAGTGGGCGGTAAGCTCCGAAGCCGCACAGGACATCATGCGTGCCAGTGCAAAGCCTTTTGATTTGATTATCGCCGACATTTTTTTGGCGGGCTCCGGAACCGGCGTGGAATTTCTGCGTTCCGAAGCGGTCACGCAAAGTGGCGCAAAGACCGTCTTGGTTTCGACTGCTGGGCAAAGTGATTTGGTCGAGCATTGTTTGCCGCTTCTGCCCAATACTTTGATTATTTCCAAACCGCTCAATGTGATGAGATATGAACGCGCGATCAGTGCCATCGCCGCCAGTTAGGATAGGACAGCATGAGGTTTAAATCGAGGCCCTCAGTCGAAGCCGCAAAACCCGTCGTGCTCGTGACAGGCTGCGGAGCAGGCATAGGTTTTGAATTGGCACGCTTGCTCTATGCCGATCATGACATGCGTGTGGTGATTACGGCACGGACCAAGTCATTGCCGCGCCTGCGTGCGCTTTTCCCCACTTCCGAGCGGGTGCAAGTGTGCGAGTTGGATGTGACCAATGATACCAATATTTATCAAGTAATAAACAATGTTTGTTGTGAATGGGGTCGCATCGATGTGATCGTCAACAACGCCGCCGTGTGTTTCCGCGGTGTGGTTGAGCATATGGATTCCGAATCCGAGATGCTGCAACTCAAGACCAATTACCTGGGACCGATGACGCTGGTGCGCGCGGTACTTCCGATCATGCGCGAGCAACGGGCCGGGCAGATTATCAATATTTCTTCGGTTTCGGGCATGCTGGCGATGCCCACCATGGCCTCATATAGTGCCTCGAAACATGCACTCGAGGGCGCGTCAGAAGCTCTGTGGTATGAGGCCCGGCCCTTTGGCATCCGCGTGAATTTAGTGGAGCTGGGTTTTGTGAACTCGCCCTCCTACAAAAATGTAATTTTCGCCAAAAAAGCCCAGGTGAGCTCGGCACTCGGCGGGCCGCAGTCGGAGTATTACAAGGCGATGTCGCCGTTTATCGAGCGGCTGATGTCCTTATCGCTAACCACCCCGGAAGCGATCGCGCGCAAAGTGGTCAAGACCATACGTCAGCGTCCTCGCCAGCTGCGGATCTCCGCCACTCCGGATGTTTTGTTTTTTAGTTTCGTGCGGAGAGTGTTGCCCTCCTATTGGTTTAATCGCCTGTGCTTTTTGCTGCTACCGGGCTCGGTCCGTTGGGGCGGAAAGTGGCGTTTCCCCCGTCCCTCGTTTCGTTCGACGGCAAAGCTGGGTCTAAACAATTAATGGGTTTTTGCTTCGTCCATCTCGCGCATGCGGCGATAAAGCGTTTTGCGATCCACACCCAAGGCCTTAGCCGTGCGATCTTTGGCTCCGCCGTTCAGTTCTAAAGCAAAAGTGACATATTTATCGATCAACTCTTCGAGCGGAACAATATGTTCCTCCCGTACCACGAATTGGCGGTGGGAAGTCAATAACGACTCCTTGCTCGCCACCGGATTGCCATTCCTGGTCATCACTTCTTCTTCAAAGTTAAGGTCGGGGACATCAATTGTAGTGCAGCGGCAGAGCACCACGGCGCGTTCGATGAGATTCTCAAGCTCGCGCACGTTGCCTTTCCACGGCCGGCGCAGCAAAAACTCGCAAGCATCTTTGGTCAGTCCGCTGATTTTAACGCAATTCAAAGCCGCGTGTTTATGCAGAAAGAACTCAGATAAAGGAATGATGTCCTCGCGCCGCTCACGCAAGGGCGGAATATTGATGGGGATCACGTTGAGTCGAAAAAACAAATCCTCGCGAAATTGCCCACTCTCTACCTCCTGGCGCAGATTTTTGTGAGTGGCGGCAATCACGCGTGCATCGATAAGGCGTGACTGATTTTCGCCGAGGCGCTTGATAGTTTTATCTTGCAGCACGCGCAATAATTTGACTTGCAGAGGCGGGCTCAAATCACCAATTTCGTCGAGAAACAGGGTACCGCCCTTAGCCTCCTCGAAAAGCCCGATGCGTTTGTCGATGGCGCCGGTGAAAGCCCCTTTCACATAACCAAACAATTCTGCTTCTAGCAGCGTTTCAGGAATGGCCGAACAGTTGATGGCCACAAACGGACCGTGGCGCCGCGAACCGAACTGATGAATGGCGCGAGCCACGACTTCTTTGCCTGAGCCGCTCTCGCCGGAAACAAGGACATGCGCGGTGCTATTCGAAACTCGGCGCGCGAGATCCAGCGCGTGCAGAAACTTAGGGCTCTTACCAATGATTCCCGAAGCGGTGCCTTTGTTGCTAGCCACCACCGCCCTTAAGGTTTCGTTCTCACTCTTTATCTTGTTCAGCACCAAGGCGCGCTCGACCGACACTTGCAGCTGGGGAAAATGCAGCGGTTTAACCACGAAATCGTAAGCGCCGGCTGCAATCGCTTCGAGCGCGACTTCGGCACTTTGATGAGCCGTCATAATGACAATCGGTATACTGCAGCCGCTGTCGCGCAGAGTGCGGGTGACGTCGAGTCCAGTCATAGTTGGCATGCGCAGGTCGGAGATGATGACGTCGCAGAAATTTTCCCGCGCCGATATTTCCTTTAGTGCTTTGCCAGGATCTTCAAACAGTAAGAGTTCATAACCCTTGGGCCGAAAAAATCCGACGATTAGATCCCGAATTTCAATGTCGTCATCAATGACGGCGATCCTGGGCAGGCTCACTTGCAATCCATTTTCATAAGTACATTTTTACCCCAACCGATCGAATTATCAACCTTTTGCTACGTCGCTATTTTTTATGGGACAAAATTGTACTTAACGTTCCTTTGGTTTCGCTTGGAAACGTTTATGGCCGTGCCGAGAGTCGGCCTGGAAGTTGCTATGCCATAGTCGCAGAGATCGATATTCGATCGAGTGAAGTTTAGCGATTTCGGAAAAAATCGTCCCGCCTACACCACTGCTACCCAATCCCCATCCTAAGTTTGGGTGCTACACCGAAATCAGTGTGGCGCCCAATCTCTTTTTGCAATTATCCTTGGAAAGCAATCCAGCGTTTCATCTCTTCCGCGTTCAAACCGCGCAACTTGCCCAGTTGTTCAATTTGGTCGGGCGCGATGTTACCCAACTGAAAGTATTTAGCTTCGGGATGAAAGAACATAAAGCTCGCGACCGTGCCGGCGGGGTCCATGGAGAGGTTCTCTGTGAGCGAAGCCCCGATCGCGGTGGCTCCTCCCAAAAGGGTCCAGATATCCTCTTTTAGTTTATGGTCAGGGCACGAGGGATAGCCTGGCGCCGGACGTATTCCCTGGTAAGTTTCAGCTAGCAATTCGTCGAGGCTGTAATTTTCAACCGCGCCCATCAGCTTGCGGAAATGCAAATGCGCCCATTCCGCTAAGGCTTCGGCCACCCGGTCGCCAATTGCTTTAACCAGAATGGCGTTGTAGTCATCATTTTTCTTTTCGAAGGCGCGGGCCTTATCGGCGCAGGCCGCGCCGGAGGTCACCACGAACACGCCGACATGATCGGTGATGCCGTCCTCAGGTAAAATCCAATCGGAGAGGCAATACTGGCGCTCGGTGGGAGCTACGGCGGCTATTTGACGACGGATGAACGGCACTTGATGAAGCTTGTTTTTTTCTCCCACAAAGAGCGATTCGTCTCGCGAAAACGCCGGAAGAATACCAAGGCGCACGCGCGGTTGAATCCAGCCCGATTTAAAGCCCTCTTTCAAGAGCTCATTTGCATCATGGTAGAGTTGTTTAGCTTGGTGGCCATAGCGCTCATGATTAAGGATCGCAGGGAATTTGCCTTTGAGTTCCCAGGTCCAAAAGAATGGCGACCAATCCATAATCTGCAAGATTTCGTCGGCCGTCGGCGTGAGGTCAAAGACTCCGGTGCGCGCAGGCTTTGCCACATCTTGGGGCTGGCTGACAAAGCGCCGGCGCCGGGCTTCTTCTAAACTCAAAAAACGCTGCTCTTGTTGCCCACGTAAATATTTTTCACTCATCTCGCCTTGTAACTTCTTGAGGTCAGCCACGTACTGAGTCTTATTGAAACCAGCCAAGTGGTTGAGGACCTGCACCACCCGCGAGGCGTCTTGCACGTGCACGGTGGGTCCCGAATAGTGCCCGACAATTTTGACCGCGGTGTGCAGCTGCGAAGTGGTGGCGCCGCCGATCAGCAAGGGAGTCATCATTTTGCGCTTTTCCATTTGCTGGGCGACAAAGGCCATTTCTTGCAGGGAGGGCGTGATCAAGCCGCTAAGGCCAACAAAATCGGCGTTGAGTTCGAGTGCGCGGTCCAAGATTTTATCGGCGGGCACCATCACGCCGAGATCCTCCACTTTGTAACCGTTGCACGCAAGCACCACGCCGACGATGCTTTTGCCAATATCGTGGACATCGCCTTTTACGGTCGCGAGCACAAAAATGGCTTTGTGACTTTGCGCTTGGTTATTCTTGAGCATATGCGGCTGCAACACCGCCACGGCTTTTTTCATTACCCGCGCACTCTTCACCACTTGTGGTAAAAACATTTTGCCTTGGCCAAAGAGGTCGCCAACAATTTGCATGCCGTCCATCAGCGGGCCTTCGATCACCAGTAGCGGTGAACCAAGTTCCGCCATGGCTTCGAGCGCATCGGTTTCAATATGTTCGTCGAGCCCATGCACCAAGGCGTGGCTGATGCGGGCCTTGAGCGGCTCTCGGCGCCAAGCACTGTTGGCAGTGGCTTGCTCAGAGGGGGAGGCTTTGACCGATTTCAAGTTTTGCGCGAATTGCACCAGCTCTTCCGAGGCCGAAGGCCGGCGGTGAAAAATTACATCCTCGCACAGCTGGCGGAGTTGGCCTTCGATGTTCTCGAAGTTTTGAATCATACCGGCGTTGACGATGGCCATATCGAGCCCGGCCTGAATTGCATAAAATAAAAAAACCGTGTGCATGGCTTCGCGCACTTGGTTTTGCCCGCGGAAACTAAAGGAAAGATTGGAGACACCCCCGGAGATGCGCGTGTGCGGGCACAGCTCCTTGATGCGTGGAATGGCGCTAATAAAATTAGCGCCGTATTCGTCATGCTCAGCCATACCCGTGGCTATCGCCAGGATATTCGGATCAAAAACAATGTCAGTGGGGTGGAAGTCGGCTTGATTGACCAGCAGGTCATAGGCGCGTTTACAAATGCGAATTTTGTCGGCAACGGTCGCGGCCTGACCCTCTTCATCAAAGGCCATGACGATCACCGCGGCGCCTAATTTGCGCACCTCGCGGGCGCGCTCGAGAAAAGTCTGTTCACCGTCTTTTAACGACAACGAATTCAGCAGTGGCTTGCCTTGAGTGTTGCGCAACCCCTCGCGCAAGACTTTCCAGTCGGAGCTATCTACCACCAGCGGCACGCGGGCGATGTCGGGCTCCGAGGCGATCAGACGTAAAAACTGGCGCATGGTTTCTTCGCCCTCAAGCAGAGCGGCGTCGAAGTTGATATCAATCAGATTGGCACCCGACTCAACTTGCTGGCGCGCAATCTTTAAAGCTTCACGCCAGTTTTCCGCGCGCACCGCCGTCATAAATTTAGAGGAGCCCGTGACATTGGTGCGTTCGCCGATCATGTAAAATGGGCGATTAGTGCCCGAAGCAAAACGCAGCGGTTCAAGCCCCGCGAGTTGCAAAGTCGATTCGCGCAGGGGTGGCACACGCGGGGCAAAAGGTTTCACCGCCTCGGCCAAGGCCCGAATGTGATCGGGAGTGGTGCCACAACATCCGCCGACTAGGTTCACCAATCCATCTTGCGCCATTTTTGCGAGGGTGCGCGAAAAACTCTCTGGCGTTTCATCATAACCGGTCGGTGCCAGTGGATTGGGCAGACCCGCGTTGGGATAGCAGCTCAAAAGCTGTGGAACAAAACGCGAGAGCTCCTGAATCCACGGCATCATATCTTCGCCGCCAAGGGCGCAGTTGATCCCGAGGAGTAACGGCTCGGCATGCTGCATGGAAATTTGAAACGCCTCCATGGTTTGACCTGACAGCGTGCGGCCCGAGCGATCCGAAACCGTGACCGAAAGAATTATGGCCTGCTTTTCGCCAAGCTCCTCTTCGAGATTTTGAATCGCGTAAAGGCAGGCCTTGGCATTGAGCGTGTCAAAAATAGTCTCAGGCATCAGAAGATCGGCTCCGCCCGCGAGTAGAGCTTTGGCCTGCTCGTAATAGGCTTGCGCCACCGATTCAAAGTCCACCGCGCGAAAGGCGGGATTAGATACGTCGGGCGAAAGTGAAAGCGTGCGATTGGTGGGCCCGATGGAGCCCGCGACATAAACTTTGCGTCCGGTTCTCTTAGCGTAGTCAGTGGCCGCGCGCTTGGCGATCTGAGTGGCCTTGACATTCATCTCCGTGCACAGATGGGCGAGTCCGTATTCGCCTTGTGAAATCGCGTTGGCGTTGAAGGTATTGGTTTCAATGATATCAGCGCCGGCTTCAAGGTAGGCCATATGAATATTATAGAGCGCGTCGGGCTGGCTAAAGATAAGGGCCTCGCTGTTGCCTTTGACATCGCAAGTGTGAGCGGCCAGCCGCTCCCCGCGAAATTTAGTTTCGTCGAAGTTCAAAAGTTGCAGCATGGTGCCCATGGCGCCGT
>JANXMF010000109.1 GCA_025354795.1 Pseudobdellovibrionaceae bacterium | reverse complement strand
CGCCATCATCAGCGGCGGCCACGGCACCGCCGAAGCCAAATTTGAAGCTTTGAAGTCCGCAGGCTGCAAAATCGCGCGCAGCCCGGCGGATTTAGGGACGACGTTGAAGGCGAGTCTCTGATCCTCCTTGCCAAACCGAAGCTTGCCTAGGTATTGTGCACCCGCACAAAAGCATAAGGAGAACCCAAAGATGGCTCGCGAAACCACGTTCAGTATTATCAAACCCAATGCCGTGAAAAAAAACGTCATCGGCCCCATCATTCAACTGTTCGAAAAAAACGGTTTACAGGTGGCCGCCATGAAATTAAGCAAAATCGAAAAAGTCCAGTGTGAAGAATTCTACGCCGAGCACAGGGCCCGTCCGTTTTTTGGTGAACTGGTTTCGTTTATGACCTCGGGCCCCGTGGTGCTGATGGCCCTCGCCGGTGAAAATGCGGTGACCCGCAATCGCGAACTGATGGGGGCGACGGACCCCAAAAAAGCCGCGCCGGGAACAATTCGCGCACTCTACGGCGACAGCGTAGGCGAAAACTCTGTGCATGGCAGCGATAGTGCGGCCAGTGCCGAGCGTGAACTTAAAATTTTCTTCACGGCAAAAGAGTTTGCCAATCCCTAATGATATCATTGAACTGAAAATCGACTCGCTCTCCTTTAATGGCGGGCGGGGTGTGGGGCGCTATGGAGGCATAGTGGTGTTTGTGCATGCGACCGCGCCAGGCGAGACGGTGCGTGCCCGAGTGCTCACGCGCAAAGCGCGATTCTGGACCGCAGAGGTGATCGAGATTTTGCAACCTTCGCCCTGGCGGCGCACACCACCTTGTCCGGTGGCGAATCAATGTGGCGGTTGCTGCTGGCAACATGTTGAATATTCCGAGCAGGTCATACAAAAACGGAAAATCCTCAGCGCCAGCCTGCGTGGCCTGCGCAAGCAAGGCGGCGAATGGGAAGACCTCCCGTTTCAACCGGCGCCCAACGAATTTCATTATCGCAATCGCATACAGCTCCAAAATCGCAATGGTCAGTTCGGATTTTTTACCAAGCGTTCACACGATCTAGTCACAGTCGACGAATGTTGGATCGCTGATCCGCAGATCAATTCTCAACTGTCCAACCTTAAGCCGCAAACCGCTCCCAAAATTGAAATCGCTGTCAACTCCCAAGACGGCGGCTTCTCACAAGTGAACGCAGCTCAAAACACGGTGCTCAAGTCGCTGGTTCTCGCGCGCATCAAGGGCAATCCAGAGTGGGTCCTTGATCTCTACGCGGGCTCAGGCAATTTCACCGGGCCCCTCGCCGAAAAATTGAAAAGCGCGATTGCCGCAATCGAACTCAGTGCCGCAGCCGTTCAGCGTGGGCGGAGGCAAATTCAAAATGTGACCTGGCATGCCGGCGACGTGGCGGAGGTGTTGCAACAGCTCGAACCGAGCAAAGGCGCGGGACTGGTGCTTCTGGACCCACCGCGTTTGGGGTGCACGGTGAAAGTGCTCGAGCAACTCGTGCGCCACGCGCCTAAACAAATAATATATGTTAGCTGCAATCCGACCACCTTCGCTCGCGATGCCGAGCATCTCGTGCGCTCGGGCCGGTATCTAGTCGAATCGGTGCAAGGCCTCGATATGTTTCCGCAGACCGAGCACGTCGAGTTGGTCGCCTCCTTATGCGCCGCAACTTAACGTTGATTCGATCGCTTAGTCTGATACCTTCGTAGCATGAGACTATTTCGCACGCTCCTCTTTCTGGGCTCTGGTTTATTTTTGGCTTGCTCGTCGGCGCAGAAGGCCGATCGCGAGCGTGCCATGCTGCATTTGCAAATCGGCACCGGTTTTTTAGCAAAAGGCCAGTATCCCTCAGCCATGGCCGAACTGGTGGTGGCCGAGCAGTTGGATCCAGAGAACCCCCTGATTCTCAATAATTTGGGCCTAGCTTATTATGTGCGTGGTAAATTAGATTTATCGGAACAGAAACTGCGCAAGGCAATTCGCGTTGATGCTAAATTTTCTGAGGCGAAAAATAATTTAGGCCGGGTGCTGATCGAACTTGGTCGCACACCTGAGGCCCTAAAAGTTTTGCATTCGGTCGAGGGCGATTTAACCTATCAGTATCCGGAAAAGACCCTTTCCAATTTAGGGATGGCTTATTTTTCCCAGGGCAATTACAAAAAGGCCGAGGAATATTTGGCCCGCTCGCTCGAGATTCGCAGGCAAAGCTGCACCACTGCTAGTTTTTATGGTCGGACGTTGCTGGAGATGAAGCGTTTGGCGCAATCCGCCGAGGCGCTCGATCAGGCGGTGGAGTTTTGCCGCACGGAACATTTCGAGGATCCGCTGTATTTTTCTGCAATGAGTTATTTTGCTCTCGGGCAACAGGAAAAATCGCGTGCTCGGTTGGAAGAATTAATCAAGGAATATCCGAAAAGTAAATATGTCGCCAAGGCCAAAGGGATGCTAGAGTTGCTCCAGCAATGAAGAATACAGGCCGCCTGCTCAAAGAAAAGCGTGAGAGCGCCAACCTCTCACTTAGCGAAGTCGCATTGGCGACTAAGATCAATCCTAAAATTTTAGCGGCCATTGAAGCCGGTCAAGAGGCGGCTCTGCCCGCCAAAACTTTTCTTAAGGGTTTTATTCGCTCATATGCCCAGTTTTTAAAAATGGATATCGATTCCGTGCTGCGTTCCTATCAAGAAGAATCCGGCCCACCGCCGGTGGAAACCGTGCACGAGGCTTATAGAAAGGGCGACTCCAGCCCGGCTCCGGCATCGCGACGGCGGGTGAACGAAGAAAACTCTTCGGGAATGCGCACGGTCGCGGTGGTGGTAATCGTACTTTTGATCGGGTTGATCATTGGCGTGCGCGAGATGATCGAGAAGTATCAGCGCGAAAAAGTGACCGAAAGTGCCGAGACGATTAAAGTGAGCCCGCTGTTGCAACCTCCGGTGATTGTCAGTGCCGACAAACCGTCGCCCGAAATTATGCCTCCGGTGGAGACCACACCGACCCCGCAGGTTCTCCCCAAAGAAGAGCCTGAAAAGGCCGCGGTGAGGGAAGAGAAGCCGCCTTCGCCCGCCACGGTGACTGAGACCAAAACCACTGAAGCAGCTCCGCCTGGAGCCAAGGGCTTCAAGAGTGAAATAATTATTGAAGCGTTAGACAAGGTTGAAGTGAAGTTCAATATTCGCGGCGAAAACAAAACGCTGTCGCTCGGCCCCACACAGGTGCATACGATTCACTCCGAACAGCCGGTTTCACTGGAGATTAGCGACGGCGGCGCCGTCAACATCATTGTCAACGGGCGCGACCGCGGGGTGCCTGGCGAATTGGGTAAACCGAAAACTTTAAAGATTCCGTGAGCAAATTGCAGAAGACATTTTGGCTGGCGCTGTTGCTTAAGCTCGTGCTTGCGGCGCTATTGCCGCTGACCAACGATGAGGCGTACTACTGGGTGTGGTCGCAGCACATGCAGCTCAGTTTCTTTGATCACCCGCCGATGGTCGCCTGGCTCTTCTGGTTGGGCAATCAAGTGGACTTTTTCGGCAGCATGGTGCGCTGGCCCGGAGTGTTAATGGGGCACGCCACTTTGGCCATCTGGTTGTTGCTTTTGCAGCCCTTTTTTAGCGAGGAGCAGCGGTACTATTGGCTGCTGCTCGCGCTGTTTTCGCCGCTTGTGGGTGGCACCAATTTATTGATTACGCCTGATTTGCCGCTGCTATTTTTTTACGCTCTTTCTCTTTACCTGTTTTACCGCTGGCGGGAGCGGCCCACTTGGCCATTGGCGCTGGCGTTTGGTTTCAGTATGGGCCTGGGGTTTACCTCGAAATATGTGATGGTGCTGTTTTTGATGAGCCTCTTGCCTCTAGTGCTGCTGTCGCGTGACGTGCGGCGACCGTTTTTTCGCCATCTCGGGTGGATAGGTTTTGGGTTGGTAGCGGGCACGCTGCCGGTATGGCTGTGGAATTTCCTTAATGACTTTGCTTCCATCCGTTTTCAGGCAGGCCATGGCCTGGGTGCGCGAATTTGGAAGCCGTCGTGGACCATCGAGTACGTGTTGGCCCAGATCGGTATTATTTTCCCGGTAGTGCTTTACTGGGCGCTGCGCGCAGGGAGGCGCCTGCCGCGCATATTTCACCTGTGCGCGTGGCTTCCCCTGGTGTTTTTTTTCACCACCACTTTTCGCGGCTATGTCGAAGCCAATTGGCCGATCGTGGCTTATCCGGCGGTATTTGCACTGGCTTTGGCTTCGTGGCCCCGCAATGCTTTTGCGCTACAAAGTGTCCTGACCCTGTGGGGCGTTTTGCTCACGGGATTGGCGGCGATCATTTTGCTACAACCCGTGTGGGCGAAGCCGCTGAAGTTTCGTGAGTTCAATCAGTTCAATACGCTGACCGTGGTGGCGAAAGACTTGCAACCACTCTATGCGCGTTCATATCAAATGGCGGCCAAGCTGCACTTTGCTCTGAAGCGGCCGATCTATAAACTCAAGGGCATGAATCGCAAAGATTTTTATGACTATCTCGAAGAGAGCGAACCGCGCGCCAAAGAATTTTACGTGGCGGTGGAAAAGAATGAGCCGCTGCCGGTCAGTTACAGCGCGCGCGGCTTCCACGTCGTTGAAAAACGCGCGGTCGATGAAACTTTCGAACTACTCAAGGTGGCGGCGCCGTGAAGAAATTTCTGGTGCCGACCGCACTAATTTTTATTTACCTAATTTACGGGCTCTATCTCGCCCAATATGACGCGGCTATTTTCCCCGAGGATCTGGTGACTGAGCATCCGCGCGGATTTCTCGACTACAAAGGTCTCACCAATGTGCAGGGCGGTGAGCTTGGCGAGGTGACCGCGGCGGCCCATGCGGCGGGGCTTGATTATATTTCCCTGACGGACCTGAATAATTTTAGCCGCGTGAGCGCTTCCGCCACCTATCATAACAATCTGTTGGTGATGAGGGACGGCGAATACAGTTATCTCAACTCACGCTTGCTAAATATTGGCGCCACCACCAGTCGCCATTTGCAAGGGGTGGGGCGTTCACAAGTCCTGTTCGCTGAGCTGTTGTCGCAAGACCACAAAGATGCCGATCTGGGACTGCTCGTTCTGGCGCAACCAACAAAATATGTTTGGTCGGGAGACTATCCCCCAGGGCTCGATGGCCTTGAGTTAATCAATCTCAAGGATGTGTGGCAGGGAGCGTGGCTGCACAATCGCTGGTCCTTTTTTCTCAGCCTGCTGATTTTTCCGTTTCAGGAGAAGTTGGCTTTGCTGCGACTGTTTGAAGCGCCCGAAGATCAGCTGCGCCTGTGGGATGAGCTCGCGCAAAAACACCGAAGTATCGGCATCGCCGGCGTGGGCTCGGAGGGCAAATTGCACTATCCCACTTATGAAACTCTATTTTCGCTGGTGCGCAATCACGTGCTGCTCCGCTCGGAGCTGACGGGAAATACCAGCAGCGATTTTGACAAACTGTCGAATGCGATCCACCAGGGTCAGTTTTATATGAGCCTGGATGTTTTGGGTAATCCCAAGGGATTTAATGCCTTCATGCGCTCCGGCAGTGGACAAATTTTTCCAATGGGTTCGGAACTGAAACTACAAGAGGGATTGCTGCTGGAAGTGGCGCTGCCACAAAAACCTAAAGTACCGTTTGATACCATTATTTACCGCAACGGCGAGCGCATGATCACTTCCAATGCGCAGGTTACGCAGTATTACGTCAACACTCCCGGCGTTTACCGGGTCATGGTGCGCGTGATACCAACGTTGCCACTGCCTGACGGGAAAAAATGGATTCCTTGGATTTACACCAATATGTTTTACGTTCAACCGAAACTTGAATCCAAAGGTTCGGGAATGCGGACCACCAAGCCGTCGAGTGGCGTGAGCTGACAGGAGAGGCGCTCGTTTTCGCCAAAGCCGCGCGCTTCGGCGGCTTCGCATTCGAGTTCTGTGCGCGGGGGCAGGGGCGTTTTGCTGGCGATCACAAATACGCGGCAGGTGGTGCAGCTCCCCATCCCCCCGCAAGAGTGATGGATTGCGATATCATTCTTCAGTGCCACGGCGAGCACGGACTGCGCGCTCCCAATGGGAACCGCGTGATCGCCGGGTTGAAAGTGCATTGCCGGAGCTGTCATACCTTGATCGAACCTTAAAATGCTGAGTATAATTTTGTCATGAGATTTATCGCTTTTGACCTTGAAACCACGGGCACCATGGCCAATGTGGATCGCATTGTGGAAGTTGGCGCGGTGCGCTTCGTTGATGGAACGGTCGAGGCTGTGTTTTCGACGTTAGTGGATCCGTTGTGCCCAATTCCGGCAGGCGCTTCGGCAGTAAACGGCATCACCGATGATATGGTCAAAGGCAAACCAAAGATCGAAGAACTTCTTGGTGCCTTCAGCGATTTTTGCGGCGATGATATTTTGGTCGCGCACAATGCCGCTTTTGATTACGGGTTTTTAATCGCCGATTACACTCGGCACGAAGTTCATACGCCGCGGGGCCTGGTGCTCGACTCCTATCCAATGGCCAAAAAAGTTTTTCCGGGCCTGGCCAATTACAAGTTAGTGACGTTGATTCAACATTTGCAAATTGAGAACAATGGTTTTCACCGCGCCGAGGGCGACGCCACCTGTTGCGGCAAACTGTTACTCAAAACCATCGAGCGCATCACTGGTTCGCATATGAACTGGCCGCCGCTACCTAACTTGGTGGCATTGACCGGCAAAGCGGATTTGCGCTTTCCTGTTATTGTTCCGCAGCCAAAGCAGCTCACTCTTATGGATTTGCTCTAGGGCTCCCTTAAGTGGTAAAAAGTCCATGAGATTGTGCAGATATCGGAAATTGGTAAGAGTCAGAAACAGGCTGGCTGCGGCCGCAACGGCGCCAACCCGCCTGCGCAGCATTATCCATAGCAACCCCTCACTCGCGGCAAACAGCACCATCATTAAGTAGTATTGGGCCCGCAACGAGTTAAGAAATAGCGCCGGGAGCGCAAGCAGATAGTAGAGGAACGGACCAGGTAAACTAAAATGGTTAGAGGCTTCGGGGCCGTGCCAAATCCAGATACCGTGCAAAATATCTCGGGCCCGCATGGTGTCGCGGTCCTGAAAGGCCGAGAACCCCGTGCATTCACTGCACCCGACGGTCAGAAGATAGCAGAGCGCCGAGACCATAAAAATTTCCAACGCCACGGTAGCACGCGGCCAAGACGCAAGTTTTTTTATTAACAGTGATTTTCGCTGACCCTCAATTTTCATAATTATGGATTAGTTTTCTATCACATTTGTTTACCCGAAAACGTACCGAATTTTCTTGTTCCCTAGCCACGAGATTCGTGGTGTCCATTTATCAAGCCCTGCAGATCGCAGTACCGGCGAGTGAGCTCGCAGCGGGTACTGGATTACAATCTCATCGCCACTAACCTTGATTTTTGCAGGGGCGTCGACGAAATGCCTGAAGACCCTTTCGGCGTCACAGTCCTCGAACCCGCGAAGCTGCTGTGCCATGATAGTAAAGTGTATCGGCGATCATGGTCAATACGACATCGAACTGGATTTTGATCAGAATTGGCGACGAAAGCGCGTTGAGGTTGAAGAAGGAGACCGCTTCTTCGATGCTGTTCTCGATTCGCCAGCGTTTCGCGTATCGGAGAATAATATCCGAGGTGGAGGCCTCATCATCGTTGGAGATAAAGAATGCTGGTTCTTCCCGCCCGTTGCCCTTCATGATCAGCTGTCGGGTCTCACCATACTCCCTGATATGAGTCTTCGTATCGTGAACCATAGGGTTTTTGAATTTTCGACGGGCTGAATCGATGTGAACACGCTTCCACTCGTCGGCGGGAATTTGCTCGACATCGTTGACGAGGTTCTTTCCCCGTCGGCGCAGAGTAATGAACTTCACGCCATCGGCATCAAGTGCCTTGAGGTTTTCATAGGTAGTAAGCTTTGAGTCAAAGACCAAGGTTTGTCGAAAGGAGGGCCCGCGAATGCTACGCCAAAATTTTACGAACTCAAGGACCTGGGCATCGGCTTCCTTGACGAGAAGATCGGCATCTGCGTAGATCTGGCATTTTGAATCGCAGTCCTGCGCGATCAAGGTCAGAGCACCTTTGACCCGCTTGGCTCTGGCGCATTTTTGGATTTCGTCCCACCCGAGAAAAAACAGTTCACTGGTGCACCCAGGGGCTATGCGACGGCCACGCCCAGAGCAGCACGGAGACAGTGTAGTACAGTATGAGAGCTGGAATCAGAACGGGCTTGAAGGCCTTAAACATTTCCACGGTGCGCGATGGGAAAGCGACGGCCGCGCCCAAAAGCATGGTCGCTCACCTTGAGAATCGGTGGCGCCTGCCAACGCTTAAACTCGCTCTTCATCATTTTGTGCAAAATTTCGCGTTCAAGCGGCGTTTTAGGCGCGTGCAGCCCGCGCACCATGGAGTTCACGATGCGGTCGAGATCTTCATAGGGAGGAAGCGAATCTTGGTCCACTTGCCCAGCCCGCAATTCCGCGGTCGGTGGCCGTTCAATGATGCGCTGGGGGATGATCTCACTTTGGCCATTGTAATGGCGGGCGAGCGCGAAAACTTCTGTCTTCAATAAATCGCCAATCGGCAAGAGGGCGCCGATCAAGTCACCATATAAAGTGCCAAAGCCTACGGCCAATTCACTTTTGTTACAGGTGCCAAGCACCAAGCTCGACTCCTGATTGCTCACCGCCATTAAGAAAACGCCGCGCAAACGGGCCTGCAGATTTTCGTGCACCAGACTGAAGGCGAGCCGGCCATAAACTTTCTCAAGCTCGCGCACGCTGCGTTCGTACTCCTCCGCGATCGAAAATTCCAGCAAGCGAATCCCTAGGGTCGTGGCCAATTGCTTGGCTAGGCTCCCGCTTTGTCGCGAAGTGAAGGGCCCGGGCAGCAGCACGCCTGTCACATTGGCGGGGCCCAAAGCGTCGACGGCCAAGCACGCCACCAGCGCCGAATCAATACCCCCGCTCAAACCGAGATGGACTTTCTTAAATCCCGTTTTGGCTAAAAAATCGCGAATCCCCAACACCAAGGCCGCTCGCATATTTTCCCACGGTTGCTCGGAGAGGGGGCGCACCGGCTTAGTAGCGCCATCCAATTCGAAAATTTTAAAGTCTTCGCTAAAGCGCAGACATTGGGCAAGGACTTGGCCGCGTCGATCGAGCGCAAACGAGCCGCCGTCAAAGATCAATTCGTCTTGGGCACCGACCATATTGACGTAAACTAACGGCGTCCTAAAATGGCGAGCGGTGGCTTTGGTCACCAAGCGGCGGTTGGTAAACTTAGTGTGGGTATAGGGAGACGCACTCAGGTTCACCACTAAGTCGACGCGTCCTCGCCGCACTTTGCGCAGCGGATTTTCACCATGCTTTGAATACCACGGGTTGTTTTTCAACGGCCATGCCCAGATGTCCTCGCAGATGGTCACTAGAATGCGCCGGCCTTTGAACTTGAAAATATTCTTAGCGACCGCGCCCGGCTCAATGTGGCGGCTCTCATCAAAGACGTCGTAGGTAGGTAGAAGTTGTTTAGCAAATACCAGTTGTTTAGTTCCACGCTGCAATAAAACCGCCGCGTTCCAAAAGCCTTTGCCGCGCTTGCTGGCATTGCGCACGATCGCGCCGACCAATACCGCAACGCCCGTGGGAAGGGCCTTGTGCAGTTCGCGCAGTACCTGCTCTTGCTCAGTCACCAGGCTTGGCCGTTCGAGTAAATCCACGGGATGATAGCCGAACAGCGCGGCTTCCGGAAAAATCACCAGTTCGCAGCGATGCTCGACCGCGCGCGCGACGGCTGCGAGAATTTTAGTCTTGTTGGCGGGAAAATCGCCGAGTACCGAGTTAATTTGGGCCAGCGCAAGGCGCACGGGAAGGCTCACATTCAGTTATGGTTCGCGATCGGTTTGCGGCCCGTATATCCGTCATCATAACTGTGCCAGTAGAGAATATCGGATTCGGGATGCTTCCAGCAGTAATACCCTTCTCCGCTATTAAAGTCGACCACCCAAAGGCCGCGTGGATCCGCACCGAGCTTGCGAATCTTATCATTCCAAGTTTGGATCAGTTCATTCACCTGCTTTTCCAGCGCGCAAATGGTATCCGTCTGATTGAGTTGTAAAGTCTCCAACCGAGCAATGAGTAATTCAACTTTTGCGCTAAATTCCAACGTGATTCTGCGAACAACTGGCAAAATCCGGCGCGCCTCTTCCAAGCTAAACACCCCGCGGCGGTTGATCGTAATCATCTCACGATCTTCCATAGTTCCCCCCCCCAAATTACCCCAGGCTTAGCTTTCCCCCCGACACACGAAAGATATCCTCTAACGAATTTCATCTGTCCACTAGGTACGGCC
>JANXMF010000131.1 GCA_025354795.1 Pseudobdellovibrionaceae bacterium | reverse complement strand
CCCTTTGCACAATAATCAATCCGAGAGTGATGTGAGGGAGAAAGTCGTGCGCAGAAAAATCTCAGTGACGTTCAATAATGAAAGCCGCCGGTGCCGCGATACATTTGCAAGTTTGAAGAAAACTTGCCGTAAACTGGGCATAACATATTGGAGCTACCTCGGAGACCGCCTCTCGGCCCAGCCTTAAATACAAAACCTGGGCCTACTAGTGCGCGCAGCTGCCGCACCGTCTTAAAAAATCATCACAGGTTTATGAGAGGATACTTTTGGATGGCGCAACTGTCCGTTATGATTTGATAAAACCATTCGTGACACTTGCTGAAATGAAAGGAAAAAGTGAGTGGCGTCCCCCAAGGCGACTCGGTCGAACCTTTGCGGGGCACGTAGTCATGCAACCCGTTTTCGGGCACCTTTGACCTGGACAGAAATTTGCCCTGCTGCACCGAGAACGGCAAGTAGTTTGGCAATGGATTTAAGCGAAATCCCCACGTCTGCGGGATCAAGAAGCCTTTGAATCTGGGAGGGGCCCGTTCCAAGCATCTTTTGTAGCGCGTTGACCCCAACACCCTGGTCCTTCATTAAGTCCCGGAGTTTGAGTACAAATTGACGCTTCATCGCTCCGGCGATGGCCTCAGCTTTAAAATCTTCTCCTTGCTCACTAAGCCATCCGTCAAATGAGCTCCCGAGTGCTTTCTTTTTGGTTTTCATAACTAGTTACCTCCGTAATAAATAGTCTTTAAGCCGACTCCGGGCCAGCGCGATGTCATCTGCGATGACCCGCTGATCCTTAGTAGACGCATGAAGCAGCACGATCAATTTGTCGCCATCAAATGCATAAAAAATCCGATACCTGACTTTGCCGACTCGTTCCCGCAGCTCATAGAGCCCCTTGCCAAGCGGGCAGGCATGGGGCATCGTCAGTGTCGGCCCATTCATTTGAAGCACCAATATAGCCTGCCCGAGCTGCAATCGCTTAGGCTTGTCCAGAGCTTGAAGCCAGTCCCTGACCGGCTCCGAACCCTGGGGTGTTTCATAGAAGAAAACTCTGTATTTCGGCGCCGATTTTTTAGATTCCACTTCAAAAGTAATACTACCAAAAATAGTAGTTCAGTTGCAAGGAAAAAATCATGGTATACCGATTTGGTGAGCTGGGGGTTACTCAGCTGTCATTTGGCTCGAATTACTGAAAAGGCTTGCCTGGGGTCCCGCGCCTGGATTGGCAACCATAGAATGCTCTGGGGCATGGATCTGGTAGCCCATACTTCTGTAAGCCTGCACCCGCTTACGATACATCGAAACTGTTAGGCCACTACAGGTGTCAAGGTAGTCATAAATAACGACGTCTTTTTTCCCCGGCCACTGCCGGTGAAGCCGTCCTGCGTATTGGACCATCCGACCTTTAAAGGAAATGGGCATAGCGAGCACCAAAGTATCCAATCTGGGAATATCAACCCCCTCGCCAATGAGTGAAGCCGTCGCGAGGAGACAAATTGGCGAATTCCCCTCGGAAGCCTTTTTCATATCTTCCATGATGGCTTTGCGAGCCTTCCTACCCATGGTCCCTTCGAGGCGAAAAATCCTGATTGAATTTGAAAAGCTCGCGATTTTTTGCTCGAGCGCCAGTAGATGTTCTTTTCTGTCTGAAATTATCAGGGGGAATCGTTTGGCTTCGACGGCCTCAATGACATCTTTAGCGATGAGCTCAATTCGCCCAACATTTGCCGTCAGCTCATCCCAGATGAGATGGATGGATGGTCTGTCGCCTAGGTCTTTAGAAAGTGTCAATTCTGTTTTCCGCACGACGACTCTTTTGGCGATTAAGTGACCGCTACATGTCTTCATCTCGTGGCGGATGGGTCCACACTGCATAAAGAGAATCTTTTGATGGCCATCCTTTCTGTAAGGCGTTGCCGTGAGTCCCATCACAAATCGAGCAGAGCTACGTTTTAGAATCGACTCAAATGTTACTGCGGGGATATGGTGACACTCATCAATAATAATTTGTCCATAAGAGGAAAAGAACTCCTCCATGTCTTCAATGCGCTTAAGTGAGAGAATTGTCGCAATATCAATTTTGCCCGTGGGTTTTTTCTTGGCACCGCTAAAAATTCCAATTTCCTTGATTGGAATGCCGAGAAACCGGGACAGTTGTTCCCTCCACTGATGTAGCAGCTCTTGCCTATGCACGAGGACTAGCGTCCGAGTTTTGCGCTTGGCGATTATCGCACAAGCAATCACTGTCTTTCCGCTCCCTGGTGGTGCTGACAAGACGCCCGTTTCATGGTCGACCAGTTGTTTGATTGCGGTCTTTTGTTCGGGAAGAAGGTCTCCTACAAAACTGCATTTGAGTTTCTTTTGTACGGGACGAATGTCGCGGATTGTGACTTGGGCTCCGGCCTCGCTTGCTACCGCAACACATTGATCCAGAACACCTCTAGGAAGAATGAGGCAGTCGGGCAGCACTTCTCCGTCGAAGATAAATCTGGATTCCGGATATGTTTGGAACCGCATGCGTTCACGTTCGTAAAATTTAGGATTGGCAAATGTCGATGTGCGCTTGAAGGCTGAAATGAGTGCGCCAGGTAGGCTTGCGATCTTGATTTTGAGTTGCGCGCCCTGTTCGATATCGATGGAGCCGCTAAAAAGCCCTTTGAAAATCTTCGGCTTGGACAGTTTCATCAGCCGCTCATCGATATCCATTGAAACATGCTCTGGGTCTACGACCGGGAACAGGTTGTCCTTGGGTACCACCTTCCGCACTATGCCTTCAATATCGGAGAATGAAAGCCGGCAAACCTGGGCGAGGTATTCCCATTGATTGGGGTACGGTATAAACGATTCATCTACAAACACCGAGTTACCCTTGTCGCGCGCTCTTTTTTGGAGGGGAAGGGCGATGAGATTTCCAAATCCACCTTTTGGGAGATAGTCTTGGTTCGGAAAAAGTCTATCGTAAGTTTTTAGGCTCAGGGTGTGCCGTTCCTGTAACGCTTTGGAAACAATAGCCGTTCCAAGTCTGCGTGCCATTTGCGCTGGAATCGGGTCCGAAAAGAAAATCCATGCATGAGCGCCATTACCGGATCTTGAGCGTTCAATATGAGCATGAACACCCATACTAAGCGCTGCTTTCTTATACGCCGTGATGTCGACCATCCAGCCATCGCCGTCGAAATCTGCAGCAAGAAAAACGCATGCGTCGCTCTCGGTGATAGCGTAAGTTCCAATGGTGTGGAAACCCTGGAGGTGATTCTTAATGGCCTGGGAGTCCAACTCTAGGAACGCTTGGTTGGGGCATTCGGAGCATTTCACCTTCCCATGCGGCGGCTTACCGCAGAGCCCCTGAACCCACTCATTTTTGCATGCCGGGGAGTAGCCCTTCCGATCTTGCCTCTGGTTTTCCCAGAGTTTTGGATAGACTGATTTACGGCAGCGAAACAGGGAAAGAAAAAGATCGACTTTATCCTCGCTCGTGTCGGGAGTCTTGTCGCGAGCATGGCTTCCTGCTAGGGGAGCGGGTTGGTTCAACGCTTCTGCCTGAATAGACAAAATCTCCGCAACAACTCGGCTCCGATCAGCGTCAAGCTGCTGCAGATGCAATTCAAGGGCTTTTAGACGGTCATGCGACATTATCCACTTTTATCAATTAAAATATTTTGATTCAATGAATTAACACCTGGATCTGCTTCCGCACCCTTTGTTGGATGGAGAGATTATGCCATCACCTGCCGCCTTTCCAGTAGGAGTGAAGTGGGTAATCCGTCTCGATTTATAGCTCTTCCGAGTTCGTTCAATTGATGAGTGACCCATCCACTGACTGATGTGAACAAAATCTTGTTGGTGGGTGAGCATGAGATCGGTGAATCCCTTTCTTCCTCCGTATAAAGTTGTGTTGGCGCCAAAGTTCCTCTTAACGATTTTTACGGCTGGTCTTCGGAAGGTGCGACTACAGATGACTTTGAGAGCGGCTTCTTGTTCTTTGAAAATTATGGGAATTAACTTCCAACGATACTGCGGCGGGACTGACACAAGCTTTGTCTGATAAATCCAGAGTATGGGTTTTCCATTTACGGCACATTGGAGACGCACGAACCGACCATCTTTTAATTGATCGATTTCTCGAGAGCGAAGCCCCAGCCAGACCGATAGGAACAGCCAACTGTAGTGCTCCTTCTTCAGTTTTGGCTTTGCCTGACGCAATTGATCTGGGGTGATCGGGTCGGACTCATTTCCGAGATCTGAAGGTTGAACAACATAACATGAGTTATCAGCGGCTCCAGTCTTAGGCCTCGTGGATTTCAAGCCTTTCACCCAGCGGGTGAAGCCTGATTTTTAAGCAAAATTCTCCGCTCAACATTCTCTGTAAGCGCTCCATAAACCGGATTTGCGCAAGCGCAGCGAGCGCACTAGTCTGACCTCCAACTAGGAGGTCCATTATGCAAACAGCAATCAATACAAGGCGTCCGCCGGCAATAACCAAGTTCATCAAAGAGTGTGAGCGAGAAGTTGAGGAGCTTTGCGGCAAGCGCTACCAGCACGGCAAGCAGAACCAAAGATGGGGCGATCAGAAAGGGTCGATCATTTTAGCCAACCAACAAGTGGCC
>JANXMF010000130.1 GCA_025354795.1 Pseudobdellovibrionaceae bacterium | reverse complement strand
GCGTTATCAGATATTGAAGACAAGCCTCGTCCGTATTGAACTGAGCTACGAACTCCAATAGAGTTTTTGGATATGCTGGTCGCGCCACAGCAATTTTTTATTCGAGAAACCAACCTTAGTCAACCGTAGAGGCCTTTAAATCAATTAGACCAAGGTCGGGGAGATTGCCCAAGACGTGATTCTCTTTGCGGTAAGGCCCGGCATTTTTTTATGATGGGGTGGGGGTGCGAACATGTCTAGTATAGTCTCGGTGATCAATCAAAAAGGCGGAGTTGCAAAGACCACGACCTCGTTGAATGTGGCTTCGGCGTGGGCCAAGATGGGTAAAAAAGTCCTCCTCATCGACCTGGATCCGCAATCCTCCGCAACCCGCGCCGTGTTTGGTGACGAAGAGTTCGACAACACCATTTACGACGTCATTATGGGCCGGATGGCCGCGGAAGACGCCGTGGTGACTTCGCCTGAGTTTGGCATCGACGTGATTCCCGCGGAAATTCTCTTAAGCGGAATCGATGTGCAATTGGCGGCGCACTTTGGCCGCGAACGCATTTTGCGTAAAAAATTGGAATTTATCTCGCGCGCTTATGATTCCATCTTGATCGACTGCTCACCATCGCTGGGTCTGATGACCATCAATGCCTTGATGGCCTCAAAGGACATTATCATTCCGATTTGTCCCGAGTACTTTTCCATGAAGGGCATCGACTTGATTCTCGAGACCTTACAAAATATTCGCACCGGTCTCGGTTACAAGGTGGGAGTGCGGGGCGTGGTCATCACACGTTTTCGTGACCGCAAAATTGCCCGGGACGTGATCCGGCAGGTGCGCGAACATTATGGTTTGCGGGTTTACTCCAACTATATTCCCGACAATATCGCGGTCGAAGAAGCTCACCACAAGCATTGCCCCGTACACGATCATTCACCGAGTAGTCCGGCTTCGAAGGCCTACTTGGCACTTTCGAAGGAAATTTGGTAATGGCAAAAAGTAATAATCCACTATTTGTTGATTCCACCCGGCTGCACGGCGATCGCATCGGGACGCAAATCGAACTCAGTAACGTTTTAATTTATGACGACGAAGCGGTTATGGTCGTGGTGACCAATCATCTCGGCGAAGTGGATCAAGTGCCGATGAAACTCTTGGAAGAGACGATGACCTACCAAGCCCGCGTGTGGCTCGGGCACCAAAAAACCGTGGCGATTCAATTTGTAATTGAAAAAAATGGCAAGCCCATTTTGCAATCGGCAACTATGCAGACGCGCGCGCAATATGTGATCAGCGAGGACTGGGTGCCGGTGCTGGTTTAAGAATGTTCCTGGTACTTAAGTGGGGTTGCGCCGCAGCAATGGCCGAAGCTCCCCGACCATAGCCTATTCCACCACTAACCTGTAATCCACCCCGCCACCAGTCACATGCAAGCGATCACCACCACGCAACGGACCCACACCTTCCGGCGTCCCAGAAAAAAGCGCATCGCCAGCAACCAGTGGAAACCAACGCTGAATATCCTGCAATAGTTCCTCGGGCTTCCAACGCATATCTTTACCAAATCCTTTTTGCCGAGTCTCCCCATTCACCGACAAAGCAAACGGCATATTCAAAACTTCATCCCACCCAGTAAGCTCGATCCACGGACCTAAAACCGCAGAATTGCGAAAGACCTTAGCCTTTTCCCAAGGTTGACCGGCTTTCTTTAAGCGCGACTGTAACTCACGCAAAGTGAGATCGAGACCCACGCTGTAATGAGTGAAGCAAAATCGCCCAGATGCAAAGCCAATCTTAAAAACTAACTCCACCTCATGATGGACCTCGCCCGTTCCAGGCAAAGCCACACTTTGTGCCGGCCCCGCCGCAAAACAGGCGCTACTGGGGGGCTTAATAAAATACAGCGGTTCCTCGGGCACACCATCGCCGAGTTCGTGAGCATGCTTGAGGTAATTCTTGCCGACACATATGATTTTATCCATACCCACGTTCTAGCAAGGACCAGGCTTGGCAACAACTCGAATCCCCATTAACATTTAGCTATGAAGCTTAGACACATGCAAGTGGGCGATATTGTGGATGTGGTGGCGCCGGCCTCGCCATGCACGCGGCAAGAACTGAATCAGGGCTTACGGGCCATCAAAGCTTTGGGCCTTATCCCGCGCGTACCTAGCGACCTCTTTGCCAAATCGTTTCTGTTTGCCAATTCCGATCGCAAGCGTTTGCAACACTTAAAAAAGGCCGTTTACGCAGAGGATTCCAAGCTGGTCTGGTGTGTGCGCGGAGGTTACGGCGCCCTTCGTCTGATGCCTGAAGTCAGCAAGTGGCGGCGTCCGAAGCACAGTAAAATATTTTTGGGTTACAGTGATATTACGACGTTGCATGTCTATATGAATCAGGTTTGGCACTGGCCGACACTACATGGACCGTTGCTGGATCGGTTCGGTCGTCAGGGTTTAACCCCGCGTGAGCGCAAGGAATTACTGGGTGTGCTTTTTGGCCAGCAACGGGACGTGGAGTTCGCCAACCTCAGGCCGCTGAACTCCATCGCGCGTAAGCGGAGTGTGGTGCGGGGAGTGATTTTAGGAGGCAACCTGACCGTGCTGGCTTCGGGACTGGGTACCGGCAGCGCACTCAAACCTAAGAATAGCATTTTGTTTTTCGAGGACACGGGGGAGCGACCGCACCGCGTGGACCGCATGCTCACGCAAATGCAACAGGCGGGTTGGTTTAGAAACTGTCGTGCGGTGGTGCTTGGTGATTTTATTTTGAAGGCGGCTCGTGACCGGCGCGGATTGTGGCAGGATGTGTTTCCACGTTTTGCGCAGCAATTGCAAGTTCCGCTGCTGGCGGGGCTTCCCGTCGGCC
>JANXMF010000105.1 GCA_025354795.1 Pseudobdellovibrionaceae bacterium | reverse complement strand
TGCCGACTATAGGGAAAAACTTATTTGATGGAGTACTAGCCACTTTATGGATCTATTACTCGCTATACTCGGACTGGTTGTTTATGGCTCTCAGAGCCACGCCGAGTATAAATATGGCTTTGCCGATATCAGTGTAAACCGTTTGATTTGGACTTCGGGCACCAAACTCAAATCCACTAAACAAGATTTTAACTATTTCGAACTTGAAGGCGGCGCCGCTTATTCTTGGGGTGATGTGTATGGCTTTTTTGACATCGAAAACGTCGGTAAAACTGGCAATGATGTGCGCACCGCCGCTAAAGTTTCGGTTGCTGCGAAACTCATGGAATCGCCACTTCACCTTTACGCGCAAGTCTACAATTTCGCCGCTGCTGGATTTTCAGAGCAAAATCAAGTGGTGGGACTAAGTTACAGCCTCGGCGAAAAAAACTGGTGGTTTAAACCGCTTTTGGGCTTTCATGAGGTTACCCAGACTTACTTCAACGGTTTCAATGGTTACATGGCGGGCTGGGTCTTGGGCTATCTTTTCAATATCGGCAGTCAAAGTTTCATGTTCGCGGATTGGCATGAGTTCGAGTTCGCGCGCACTGAAACTTATGCCGCTGGAAACGGTGGCAGCAAGACCAGTCACAACGGGGCCGTGACGCTGTGGTGGAATGCGAGCACTCACTGGTCGACTGGAATTCAATGGCGGTACGCAAGCGACAAACTCGGCACAGCGGGGACGTTGGGTGCCGAGATTTTTACGCTTAGGTATTCATTTTAGCCCCCCGCCCTAAGCCCTGCAAATTTGAGCAGGGAGCCCGTCGTGCCGATATCTCTAGGTGAGACTTTTACTCCTTATCCTTATGTTCGAACTCACCGCCTGCCAAAGCGATGGCTCACTTTCGTTACAGCAAAACGCGCGGCTCAACAGTTCAAAAGGCCAAATTCTAGGGAGCTGCTCGGTACTTTTGCAAGCATTGGTCCTGTTCGATGGATTCTGCACCGAATTTTATCGCGGCCAACCGGTGAGCGACTCACCGACCACCGGCTGTCAAACTGCGGGCGGAGTTTGGAGCCGGGGGCCGTGCTCGCGCGCCTCCAATCTCGACGGCCGTTGCTATAGAAAGAATAGCGCAGATGTCGATCTGGTTTATTTCGGCGGCACTACGGCCGGACCTTCCAGCTGCCAAGGTGTCACCAACTCTTTCTGGCAAAACAGCTCTGATTTCTAGAACTGTTTCTGGCAGGGCTGGCGACAAACAAATGCCTATGGTGGAGGCACTACGGAAATCGTCGAAGCGTACATTCTCGGGAACTTTTAAATCTCAAGGGAAATCAGCCGACCCGCCCGCTCCACCTTGGCCCGAATCGCTTCGGGCCAAGTGCCTGGATCCTCCGCGGAATAGGTTCGCATCCGCTGAGTCTTGTTCTTAAGCAGATCTTTCGACTTACATCCCAGCGCCGCGGCCGCCGCATGCAGCCCGGAACACGCAGCGCCACTCACGCCATGAGCCGAAGTGCTGGCACCACACAAAAAGAGATTCGCTATTTCACTCTTGTTGCGATAGGCGAAGGGGCCCAGTTGCGTAAGCGTTTTTTCCGTCCCATAACAAGCGCCATCGGTGGCATCGACAAAATGCCGACTGGTGATTGGCGTCCCAAGTTCAGAAAATACAATATGTTTAGTCAAGCCCGGAACCGCCCGCTCGAGTGTCTTGACCATCATGCGCAGAGCCTTGTCCTTAAGCTGCAGATATTCTGCTGAGCGTGAACCTGGTGCGGAATTTTCAAACGCTCGAAACGCCTCATAACCGACAAACGTGACCGCCTCCAACGTGTGATGGCGGCCGTTGAACTGAGTGGGATCCTTAAGACTCATCGCCGTCACAAATAAACCCTCGAACTCATCCTCAGAAAATATCCGCGGAGAGCGCGCGCGCTCGTAGCTCCCATCGAAATCCACCTCGCGCAAATACCAAACATTGCCCGAGTCCATGCCGAGCTTGCGTGGATCGATGTCCACGGCAAAAAATAAACTGAGCGCCGCCACAGAGTAGCGGGTGGAATCTAATTTTTTCTTAAGGACTCGGCTGAGATATTCGCGGCCCACCATTGCATTGTAAGTCTGATGAGGATCGGCGTTGGAAACCACGCGCTTAGATCTTAGGCTCATGCCGTCCGCAAGCTCCACCCCAATCGCGCGCTTGTCTTTATCTAGCAGAATTCTCCGCACTCGCGACTTGAGACGGATTGCACCGCCATGTTTTTTAAGCGACTTGCGTAGAGCCAGCGGAATCGACATGCCGCCGCCGACCGGATAAAAACCGCCATTAAAGTAGTGACCCATGACCCCGCAATGTAGCCCAAATGGCGCGAGCCTCGGGGGCAAGCCATGATCGCCTGATTGCACCGTCAGAAACGCGCGCGCCAGCGGATCCCGCACTCGCTTTTCGAGCATGCGCTTGAGGGAAATAGCACCGTAGCGACCCATATGGCGGGTGCGATAGGGAACTTTTATTAAATCGATAAACGAGTGCACTTCGCCAATCAATGGAATTTGTTTATAGACATGATTGGCCAAAAAAAAATACTCTTCTATACCATTGGCGTCCGCTGGAAAACGCCGCAGAAAGCGCGCCTCGAGCCTTCCAGCATCACGGCAATAGTCAAAGCGCTGACCCGCCACCGTGCACTGCTCAAGCGCTTCAGGGTTTAATTCGAAAAACTGCAGATCGTCGGCGACGCCTAATCCCTCATAAATGACCGCGGTCGAGTCGCCAGCACTGAGCTGGCCCACATAATGTACTCCGGGTGAAAAATGATAACCACCCCGGGTAAAGCTATGGCACCAGCCGCCCGGGACCTCGTGTTGCTCAAGTACAATCACGCGTTCGCCAGCCTGAGCCAGCGCGACCGCTGCAACCATTCCGCCTGAGCCTGAGCCTATGACAATTGAGTCCGCGTCCAACATTAGCCCCAACCTATCTGATCCTCGGGGCCGGTCAACCCAGAACTGGCGGCGCGATCGGCCGAGTGACGTTTAAATAAATAGTTCTCTGCAGGACGATGGAAACCGTGCTTCCAGCAGCCCAGCCGGGCGTTGCAGAATTGATTGGTCCCGCCGGTGCAGCCACGTTTTGGAAGGTATTGTTATAGATGTATGCCGTAACAGCGCTTGATCCACTTAATCCGGGAGGGCTCAACATTAAGCCAATGGGATCGAGGGCAGGAGTAGAATAAACGTGTCCGGGGGCCTCAAAGACGTTGCTTGTGCGGGTGTAGATAGGCCGGCGCCCGTTCGCGCAGTGGCGAGCATGGGGAAAAGCGAGCCTCCTTGCGGAGTTCCCTCTCGACTTGGCTCCCATGGTTGACCAATCTCGCAGACTCCGGCTTTTAGAAATCGTGAGATAACGCGCAGAATGCGCGCATCCACCACTTATAAACCGATTTTATTGAGCAGCAGATTATGTGAAACTTTATCGAAGAATTTGGCTATATCGGCTGCAAGTACATAGCGATGGGAAAAAACTGCCTTTGCCACATCGGCAACACAGTCCACAGCTAGGGTGTAGAAATTAGCCCGTTTTGCGCATGGCTAGATTCCCGGCTTTCAGCACCTGAACTTGCGATGCATAATCCGCACTGGTGGCGCAAGGTACTCCGATAGCGGGCGCATTCGGCGGTACCAATTCCAGGGACATA
>JANXMF010000097.1 GCA_025354795.1 Pseudobdellovibrionaceae bacterium | reverse complement strand
ATTCCCGGCTTTCAGCACCTGAACTTGCGATGCATAATCCGCACTGGTGGCGCAAGGTACTCCGATAGCGGGCGCATTCGGCGGTACCAATTCCAGGGACATACGCTCCCAGCGCTGGGGAGCGGATTTCTACACCCTAGACTCAGCGTGTGGTGGCAAGAGGCTGTCGCTTACGGGTATGAGATCCATCTCGGCCGCCGCGTGGAAGGCCGCAATGCGAAGGGCCACTGGGCTTTGACCGCGACGGCTACTTTGGCAAAGTGCGTACGCTTAAACCCGGTGCCCGCGTGCGCTTGAGCTGGCAGGATCCCGATTGGGAAAAGCCATCGATTTTTGAAGTTTCGCTGGTCGCGCGCCCCAATGGCTCGGTTATTTTGGTGTTTCAGCACGGTGGAATTCCTGAAAAGGCGAAACAGGTTCAACTGCGATCCAGGTGGAAAGAGGTGTGTCGCGACCTCAAGAATCCGGAAAACTACGCCACTCTTTGTTAACGATCAACTGCGCTCCCCGCCGAAAGGTAAAATACGACCACGCCCACTGGATAAGTACAAAAATGCGGTTGTGGAATCCCACCAGATAATAAATGTGTACCAAAAGCCACGCGTACCACGCGAGCCTTCCGGTCAAACGCAACTTCCCTGCCTGAACGATGGCGAGCCGGCGGCCAATCGTCGCCATTTGACCCTTATCGATATATTTGAACGCCTCCCGCGGCTTCGACTTTAGCCCACGCAAAATATTGTTCGCCACCGATTGACCTTGCTGCATTGCCACCGGTGCCAGCCCAGGTAAACTTTTTCCGTTTTGTTCAAAATAGGCCTGATCGCCAATCACAAAAACCTGAGGATGCCCTTTTAAACTCAAATCCTGTTGCACCGGCACCCGTCCGCTGCGCTCAAGCGGAACGCCCAATTTAGCGTTGAGGGGCGACGGCTTCACGCCCGCAGCCCATAAAATGGTGGCGGCCTCAACCCACTCATTGCCGAGCTTGACACCTTTTCGGTCGATATGGGTGACGCTGGTCGAAGTCCAAACGGTAACGCCCAGTTTTTCCAGATCCCGGGTCGCGCGCTGAGAAAGGCGTTCATCAAACGAGGGCAAAATGCGGGGGCCGGCTTCGATGAGCAAAATGCGGGTGCGGCGGGGATCGATATGACGGAAATCGCGGCTAAGGGCGTAGCGACTGATTTCGCCAAGGGCACCGGCCAACTCCACCCCAGTCGGGCCGCCGCCTACCACCACAAAAGTCAAAAGACTCTTGATCACGGCCGAATCGCGTTCACTCTCCGCGCGTTCAAAAGCCAAGAGTACGCGCCGGCGGACTTCGGTGGCTTGTTCGAGAGTCTTTAGACCAGGCGCAAACGGTTCCCATTCTTCGTGGCCAAAGTAACTGTGATGCGCGCCGCAGGCGAGCACCAAATAATTATAGCTAAACTCGCCGATGTCCGTGATCATTTTATTTTCGTTGAGTTGAACAGTTTGCACGTCGGCCATCAAACACTGCACGTTTTTATAGGATGAAAGCAGGGACCGTACAGGCGAAGCAATCTCGCCGGGACTAAGCCCGGCCATGGCCACCTGATAAAGCAGCGGCTGGAACAAATGATAATTGTGACGGTCAAGAAGTACGATTTCCAAAGCGTCACCAGCCGCGGCTAATTTTTTGGCCGTGTTTAAACCACCAAATCCGCCACCCACAATGATCACTCTTGGCCTGCTCATAGGATACCTTAGCATAAGTAATTTTTGACCGCGAGCTTGCAGCCGTTACGACTGGCTTTTTATTGATTCACCGCTTCGGCTCTGCTAACAATATAGAGGCTTCTAAACTTATTTACTTATGGGGAGACGAAAATGAAATTCCTAATCTGACTGACTGCACTGCTCATTGGCAGCACCACCTTCGCTCAGACCGGCGCCGACAACTTGAATCTTTTCAACGACCTTTATGGCACTAAGGCGAATTTACACAGTACCTTGGCCTATGGGTCCGATGAAAACGCAAGGCTCACACAAAATCTCACGGACATTTATGCCTCGTTCGTCCCCTATGCTGACTCATGTGGCTTTCGCTCGGCAAAGCGATTCCGCAGCACTCTTGCAAACCCTGCGCGGCATTGCGGCCTTAAGCGGCGGCGTCCATACGATTCGACCGGAGTGGCTGCGCGGCCTTGAGAATCAAATTCACGATTCCAATGCGAGCCGCGCGGGATACTCGGCCGATAACGAGGCCAATGATCAAAAGTTTGACTACCAATTGCACCTTCTTAAAAATAACGGCCCGGCCTCATCACCGGAGAGCACATAGCGATCCAGAAACTCGCGCAAGCTCATCCCCTCGACCAACTCCATGACGATATAATTCAGATGTTCAAACTGATTGACGGCAAAAATGCTGACAACATTGGGATGATGGATTTGCGCCAGAGTGCGCGCTTCTTGGATAAAACGTGAAATGATATCTTCATTCGAGCGCCCGGAATCGGGGGGCGCGGTGGCTAAAATTTTGATGGCTACTTTGCGATTGAGGCTCTCTTCATAGGCCTCATACACTTCACCCATCCCGCCGCAACCAATTAGGCGCACGATCTTGTAGGGACCTAAGTTAGTTCCGTTTTCTAGGATTTGTGACACGTGATCTTTTCGGCCAAAGGCTTAAGCAGTTCAATTCATTAGGCCCAGAACTAGTCCTCCCCGCATTACCCTAGACTATGGTCTAAAAGACTCGAGCGGTTTGTCGCGAGCCGCGAATTTGTTTAAGCTAGAATTATGCCTCAACAACCGTTTGATAAACCGCAAAAGTTGCGTCTCAACTATGTTTGGCAAGCCGTGGAACAGTTAGGTCGGGCCAGTGCGCAAGAGGTTTGCCGTCGCGTGGCGGAAAAAATGAATATGGTGGAATTCGCCGACTCGCTTAAACGCACGATTTATCGCGACCTCAAGTCCTTGGTCGATGCCGGTGAAATCGGAGTGGCTCATTTTCGCGCGGCCGTCCAACTCATAGAGCTGGACGAGACCGAAGAACCTGCCGCCAATTTTCGCGCGGAATACTTTTCGCTCAAAGCTCAGGTGGATCTGCTGGGAGCCGAGCAGCTGGGTGAGTTCGGTGCAAAAATCTACGCGCCAGACCGCAACGTTGTGCAATGGCGAGTGCATAGCGCCAGCGAAGGTTTGCCGAAGAAGGCGTTCACCATATTGATCCCCAATCTTTCCGGTCGGTGGCTCGCCCTCTCGGCGGCACTTGAACAACGACCTATGCGCGTGGTGGTGGCACGCACCGCCCTGCTGTTGCTGAAATTCAATTCCATCAGCCGCATTTCCTCAGGCGTGCGCGACGGTCACTTGCTCATCGAAATCGGCCGCGACACCGACCAAATCGAGATTTCAGATTTAGGTTCAACTTCGGGCACCCTGGTAAACCCGGCGCGTGAGGAGGCCCTTCAGCAACTGCTCGCAGCCTAATCCAGCACGAAGACCGGGTCCTTCATGAGTATTAAAAGCCTCACCGAAGCTACCCCCGTGTCGGTCAAGAAAGAGGCACGAAGCGTGCCTCGCCACTCTATTGTAACCATCGGCGACTACTACTTTTTGGTGGCGCTCGAGTTGTCGTAAGATTGCACCGGCGTTGGCGGCGCGGGGTTAGGTTTCCCAAAAACTACGCACCTCACTGAGAATACTCTCCGAAACTAATTCTTTCGGAGAGTCTTCAAACCAATCCTGAGGCATCGACTTCGCGAAACTCGCCTCGGTAAAGCGATTGTCCATCAGCACAATAAGGCCCTTATCGGTTTCTGAGCGAATCACTCGCCCCGCGGACTGCACTGCCTTTGCCATCGCCGGAAAAGTATAAGCATAATCAAAGCCGGCGCGGTAATTGCTCTCGTAGTAGGCGCACATCTGTTGGCGCTCGAGCGCGAAGTTGGGTAGCGGCGCCCCGACCACAAAGGCCCCGATCAACATGCGGCCCGGATAATCCACTCCCTCGGAAAATACCCCGCCCTGTACCGCAAAAAGCAGCTGCGGCGCGGGCGAATGTCTAAGTTTCTCTAGCACCTCGTTGATCTGATCCACGCGCATATGGCGCTCTTGGCGCAGCACTTCGAAACCCTCGGGCGCGGAAAACTGATGTAATACGCTCTGCATAAAATCAAAACTGGGAAAAAAGGCCACGTAGTTTCCAGGCTTGAGCTGCGCGATCTTGTGCATGGTCTCGGCGATGCGCGGATAATTGCGCTCGCGTTGGGTGTAGCGTGAGGAGATTTGCGGGATCACCAGCAGTTTGCGATTTCTTTTGGGGAAGGGCGAAACAAACTCCGCGGTCTTCAAACTCGTGTCGGCAAGTCCCGCCAACTGGCTGTAAAACTCAAACGGCTTGAGCGTGGCCGAAAATCCCACTACCTGCTGATAACTTTCGTAAGCTCCTTTGAGCATTTCCGAGGCGTCACAACAGGTGATCGTGACCGCCGGAGGATCGGGCCGATAGGTCGTAAAAAACTCCTTGCGCCCGCCCTGGATAAACTCAAGCGCGTCCGTAAACGACGACCAATAGAAGGCCAAGCGCATCACCACATCGCGCGGCTGGATGTCGATGTCGGATTTCAGATAGGCCGCTAAAAACCCGCGCAATTGCTCGTCTTGCTCCATCAAGGCCGCACACGGCGGCTGAATCTGCACTGCAGCCTTGCAACCCGGGGGGCCACAGCGCCGGATCACGGCGATGCAACTGTCGAGCAAACGGTTGGCCTCTTCCTTGTGTTTTGGCGTGAGGTGTTGAATGTCCTCACGCATCTGCTCTAAAGAAAAAGTGGAAAGCGAAGGCGAATAATAATCCATCGCGCGCGCGGGAAGATTGTGAGCCTCATCGATAACTAAGTTTGGTTTACCTTCTTGATCAATCTGCAGATCGGTGAGTCGGCCAAAAGCCGAGCGCGGGGCAAAAACATAGTTGTAGTCACAGATAATAGTGTCGGCCTCGCGTGCGGCATCGAGCTGAAGTTCAAACGGACAAACCTCATGCTCATGGGCGATTTTCTTGATCGCTTTGGCCTTGAGACTGCGTTTTTTGGCCAGCTGCTCGAGCAGTTTGTGTTCGCTGACCTTGGTGTAATGGTCTTTGGCAAACTCGCAAAAATCGGGATTGCAGATGCACTCATTTTTAAAACACATTTTACTTTTAGCGGTGATGGTGAGTGACTTGATTTTTGCGCCCGCCTCTTGCAGCCGCTCGACCGCGTCTTCGGCCACGCTGTGCTGGGAATTTTTCGGCGTCACATAGATCACCCTCTGCCCACGCGCCATGGCCTCGCGCAGAGCGGGATAGAGCACCCCCACGGTTTTGCCCAAACCCGTGGGTGCTTGAATCAGCAGCGGCCGGTTTTCGCGCATGGACTCTTCAATCGCGGCTATGAGCTCGACTTGGCCCACACGCGGCTGCGCAAATGGAAAGGCGAGCTCTAGCGCGGCTTTGCGGCGGCGTTTGGCGCGTTTTTCGGCGAGCACCGCTTCTTCAACCAACTCGGCAAGGCGGCGCGCCAACCAGCCTTCGTACTCTTCGACATTCAGGGTGATATTTAGATCGACGGCCTCGCCGTCGCGACTTGACACCAAGTGCAGGGTCAAATGCGGGAGGAGTTTGTGCTCTAACCAATAAAAGTAGCCGTAGGTTTTGAGCTGCAAGCAATAAGGGTGATCGTCGCGTGTGGCTTGAATGACGCGCATAAGTTCGTAAATATTAAACGAGGTTTTAATCTCCTCGATTTTCGCAATCGGGTTGTCTTCGCTGGCTGCAAAAATTCCGTCCATGCGACCTGCGATCACAAATCGAAATCCGTCGCACGTGAAGGTCCGTGCGGTTGCGACCTCGGCTTGATAATGGGAGTGACTACGGCGGTGCTCCGCCTGCACGCGCTGATGGATTTCAAGCCCGAGCTCGCTTGCATTGCTTAAACCCGAATGGGTGTCGATACTGCCCCGGCAGGGCGCCGGCCGCGCGAACTGTGTGAGCGGCACGTGGACAGTTTTCATTAGAATAGCGCCAGCTGATCGGGATACTTGGGAAAAAGATCGGAGTCGGGAAACGCACGCAGACCGAGCTCTCGCAAATGGCGAACCAGGGCGCCGTGTCCGCGGTGTTGCACGTAGACCCGCTGCGCGTGGCTTTCGCGCACGCTGCGCACCAAATCGTTCCAGTCGGCATGGTCAGACATTACAAAGCCGCGGTCGTAGCCCGAATTGTAATACGGAGAACTGGCTTTGGCCATCCAGCCCGAGGCAAACGCGGTTTCAAACTTTTCACCGAGGACACTCGCCTGCTCGGACTTTAAAAAAGCTTGCGGCACCAGCAGCAATTCGCCGCGCAAAACCGCACCGGGCGCCAGTGTGCTTAAACAAAGCGTGGGAGCAAGGGAAATTCCCTGAGCTAAATAACATTCGTTTAATTCGCGGGCCGCGGCATGGCAGTAGATCGCCCTTTGCGCGAAGGGTTGCAGTACTCCAAGCACGCGCTGGGCTTTGCCCAATGAATAGGCAAAGAGCACGCTATTCACTCCGCGCTGCGCATTCGCCGACCACCAGTCATAAATCTGTTGGCCTAGATTCTGATCGCGCTCCCACACATAGCTGGGCGTCCCAAAAGTCGCCTCCGTAATAAACACATCACATGTGACACTTTCAAACGGCTCACAGGTGGGATCGGGTTCGCGTTTGTAATCGCCCGACGCCACCCACACCTCGCCTCGCCACTCCATGCGCACCTGGGCCGAACCCAGAATATGCCCAGCCGGATGAAAGGAAATGTCCACCCCGTTTAAATTAAATTTTTCGCCAAAAGGGATGCCGCGCACATTGATTTTTTTTCCGAGCCTCACCTTGAGCAAAGGCAGGCCCGAGACCGTGCTGTAATAATTTTGACTGCCGCAACGGGCGTGATCACTATGCGCGTGAGTCACGACGGCGTGATCCACCGCGCCGCTCGGATCGATGTGAAAATGCCCAGGTTCACAATATAAACCTTTTTTTGTCATGATGATCATCGGCTTTTGAGCGTACACGAGCCGCGCAGCAGCGGGAAAGACATTTTGCGCGGCCCCTGATACCAATCAACAGGCCGATGGGAGGCATCAGGATATTTTCCACCAGCGAAGCCACAATCTTGCCAAAGGCGCCGCCGATAATTACTCCTACGGCTAAGTCTACCACGCTCCCCTTCATCGCGAACGCTTTGAATTCCCGCACTATACTCATGGGGTGAATCTCCTTAGAAAAGATTGTAATGGATCTGTTGGGCAAGATCCACCAACTGAGGTTGCAGTTTCAATCTGTAGTTGAAGGAAAACGCCACTGATTTTCGTATTGTTTGCTGTTCAAGTCACCTTAGGTGCACTCTCTCCCTTGGGTTTGCGTGAAACAATCAGTACGGCTCCCAATACTGCCCCGACCAGAAGCCCGATAAACTGAGTCCAGATCAATTTGCTCATTGACCACGCGGCGGCAGGCTCGCAGTTGGTGCCAAAACTCACCGGCGGGGTAAACAAAAGTTTCAGCACGATGGGGCAGATCCAAGTGCAAAACACCGCCGTCACCAAAGCCGTGGTCAAAATAATATTCAGATTTGCGGAAAGTTTCTTCATAACTGCGGTTTTCGTCGGACGGAGGCTCGTGGGTCAAGGATAATTTGACAAAGCCTGCGAAATCTATTTGTAATCAGGGAGGAGCAATTGGAGTTCGAGCTTTAGACACGCACTCTCGGCGTATTTTCCCAAGTGAAAACAAGTCCAAAGTCGTGCGCTTGCACGCTTTCAATTACCTTCCCTTACGATTTAAAGGAATAATCGACCTATGCGCATTGAAAGCGAAAAAATCCGCCTGGTCCCGTTGAACCTGGTCCAAATACGCATGGACGGACAAATCGGCGGCCTCTATCAGGCCACGCCACTCAAACTCAACGCTGTGCAAATCGAAGTCGTCGAGCGTATGCAAAAAGGCGACAGCCTTAAGGAGATTGCGCAGAGTTACTTTCGCGCGGGGGTATGGCCGCCGTACTCCAAGCTCAAGGCCATGATCGAGTTTATGGTGCATGAGAATATTATCCAAAACGAAAGCTTTCGCAGCTACTTTAGCAAGGAGATCGAAGAGCCAAAGAGCTTCTTCGAATCCCTGCTCGAAAAAATGTTGGGACCGACTGCCCCGCCGATAAAAATCAAAGAGGAGCTCGAACAGCTTCCGTTCTTTCGCTCGGTGGACGCGCAAGTGCGCCAACTCTTTCTTGAACATTGCCAGATCATTCAAACCCCGAAGGGGCTCGCGGTTTGCCAGGAGGGTCTCAAACAACGCAGTCTGCTGGTGCTGCTCGATGGTCAGGCTTCGGTTTACAAAAAAAATTCGGCCGGCAAGCGTAATAAGCTCGCGGTCCTCACCGCCGGCAGTGTTTTTGGAGAAGTCGGCTTTTTTCTCGGCGAGCCGCGCACCGCCGATGT
>JANXMF010000089.1 GCA_025354795.1 Pseudobdellovibrionaceae bacterium | reverse complement strand
AAAATTACATCCACACCTTCAACTATTGGCGCTAAATCGACACCAAGGAGATCGCACTGAATTAGGCTAAATTTTTCGTAATGCTCAAGGTCTCTCTGATTTTTTCTCTTTATACTTCTATCATAATTATCAGTAAATGCATCTACCCCAGTTACAAAATATCCGTCTTGTAATAGCGATTTACATAGATTTGTACCAATGAAGCCGCATGCGCCTGTAACAAGAATATTCACAATCGACCCCAAATCAAAAGAGCATCATCCACTTACGCATTATATGGAGTATTGGCACTTATGGTTTGGATACTAGGCAATGTTTCTACCGTGAACTTATGCCCAAGGCATAAAAATACCATCTTAAATATTTTGGAAGCGAAGCCCAAAGTTTGAAATTTGAACTCCCCGAATTGCGTTCTATCCATATGGTCGGAATCTCCGCAATCGGTAAATTCTTTCTTGAAGCTTTTACCGTGAGCTCCAATCCTACTTCAAACCCAAACTCCGACTCAATTATTATTGCCTGCAAGAATCCGCTTGAGTATGCCTTGAAATTATTGGTCGCATCCCGTGTTCCAATTCGCTTAATGTAGTGAAGACTCAGTCCAGCAAGCCTGCTAAACATTCCCTTTAAAAAGGGGGAGTTCACTAGTCTGCCACCATGCATATAGCGAGAAGCTGCGGCAATAGTAACGCCTCTTTCTACCAACTTTACCAATTCGTCAATCTGGCTTGCATCATCACTTCCATCTGCGGAAACGACAACAATCACTTCGCCATTTGCGGCCATCATTCCACTTTTCATCGCACCAGCTGGGCCTTTAGCTATGCTATTCAAAAGCAATCTGATATTTGGATAATTGATGTGGAATCTTTCTACTACCGGACACGAAGTATCCTCTTCTGAATCAACAACTACAATGCACTCAAAATCAACTTTTACACTCTCAAGGATTTGATTGAGAGTGCGCTCTAATATTTCGACTTCATTGAATGAGGGTATGATGATTGAGCAACGGAATGAACTCATCAAAATCTCCCTACATTATTGTTCTAAGTCATAGAACTGCACTTGAAGTCTATTTTCCAATTATCATCGGTTGGTAGAATCTTAACTGAAAAAATATTAAGTTGCGAATTCTTACATGCCATTCTTGCCTTAATCATCTCATTGTGCCAACTTGGGCCATCGGTTCTTCGTGAACTTGGTGAGGCACTCAAGGCCCAAATCAATATTACAAATACCAATATGAAATAACTTAACTCTCTCGCCTTTATTAAAGAGATATCCTCGCATATTAAATGATCAAATAACATAAAAACTGCTAGCAGTATCGCTAAGCCTGGGAAGACGGCGTAGCGTGGTTCAGGATTAAATAAGAAACCAGCAACAAACCAATACATCGTTGGAAGCAAAATTAGCCATAAAATCACATTCTTTGAGTGCGGTTCATCTTTCGCTAATTTTCTTCGAAAGTGACTCAAGACGAATACTGCAATTAAACTGGCACAAATAAGTCCAAATACTGCCCTAATAATCAATTGCGATGTTACTCGTCCTTCCAGCAAGGATTCAGAAGTCACTAGACCCCAATTAGGAATAAACGTGCTTCCGATGACTCTGTCAAGAAAGAGATACATTGTCTTGATTAGTGAGTGTGATTCCCCTAGTTCTCGATTACCCCTGAACCGGAATATTGCAACCATTATAAATTGCCCTAACACTGAAATAAGTAATAATGCAGCAGAACCCAATTTGTACTTCCAAAAAGCAAATAACGCTTCTTTTCTTCTAAGAATGAGAGGAAATAGCGCTATAACGGCAAAAGGGTCTGAAAGTATTGCAATTGAAAAGATTAAGATGTCTGTCTTAAAAAATACAGCTCTCTGCCGTGCCGATAACGCAATAACTAAGGATACAAATAGGAGTTGAAAATGCAGGGCTGTACCACTTGCAATAGTTTCTACGTTGTTGATGGGTAGCAAAATCACAGAAAGACACACTATTATTTTGTACAGCCTGCTCTTAATCAAGCAATCTAAATTTATATACAACCTTTGAACTATAAATCCTAAAATAGTTATTACGACAAAAGCATTTATGACTGGTGCGAACTCCACCGGCCCTAACGAGACCAAATTTGATAAAATTCTGGAAATAAAAATAACATAACCCCCGCCAGAAATTAAAAAATCCCTAGGAAAAGAGTTGTCTAATGCTTGCTGATAAAATGCTCCATCCTCAGCCCAAAAATTACTAAAAGCAAATGGAATCTTAATAACTATTAAAAGCGAAAAGACGAAAATGGTACCGAGCAGGAATCCAAATCGACGAAGATTTGACAGAATTTTGGATTTTTTTACTGAATTCACTCTCTGACACCGCTCGGTGATTCATTGATGATGAAATCGATCATTTGCATGTTCTCCAAGGCTTCGTGAATGCTTGGGGCTCTCGAAAAATCTCCATCCGAACATGATAGTAGAAACTTCTTAACTAGAACGTGGGTAGCGTAAGTCTGTAAGCTATTTTTAAAAGTAATTTCAGACTCAATTTCCGAGATTTGATTTGAGATTTCTTGTGAATTACGGATGTCTATCAGAGCTCCATTTATAAATATTTTCCCAGCTTCGAGACTATAAGGTTGATTTCTAATAACCTCAACATCCATTTTTCCTCCTGAAACTCTTATTCTGTGACCAATGGGGTTGGCACTCTTCCTTGAAATGGATATCTCAAATTCTACATTTCTTATTTTAAAATTCAGTTGAATCTGATCATACTCAACCTCAGCCATCCGAACAGTAATTTCATTCTCTTTATAATCTTTAAGCAGACTCGGGCGGCATAGCTTCAGGTAATCAATGACATGTGGCAGAAAATCTCGAACAACTTCACCACCATTGGCTCCCTCTCGCTTCCATATTTGCCGAACGAGATTCAAGGCACCACTAGTTTCCCAATCAACTTGGATTAGTGTTAATGAAGAAGGATTGATTTTCTTCAAATAATTCTTGAGAAAAATAATAAAAGGATCGAATCTATATTCATATCCAATTACTACTGGCATTCCTGCCTCAATTGAAAGTCGGCTAACTTCCTTAATTTCATCAGAAGTGAGTCCTCCTGGTTTTTCGCAATAAACGAATTTCTTTGAATAAAGGGCTTTCTCTACCAATTCGAGATGTGTGGCTGGAGGTGTACATATAAATATGACTTGAGTGTTTTGGGACTCAATCAGCTCATCGACACTCATGATAACGAAGTCATGATTTTGGCTCGATATTTTCTTCCCTATGGAGGAATTACTTCCCGCCAATGAAATTGAGTTTACTTGTTTAGAACGCATTAATGCTGGTAATAGTAGTTTGACGCCATGATTTAGCCCAACTATTCCAACACTGAATGTCTTAACTTTCATACTGCATTCTAACGGTTCTTTATAGTAGAGTTCTTTTCCCGCACTAGTTTCACCTCTATATGACTTCATTGGAGTGAAGAATGCCCCGTGAATTTGTAGAATTGAATGACTGGGTATCGCTTGTTCGAATGGATGAAGCCAATGACGATAAACCTTATTACTATTTTCAGTTAAACGATTATGTTTCGGTGATTGCCATAAATGAGCGAAATGAGGTCGCTTTTGTGCGGCAATTCAGACCCACATTGAACATAGAAACATTGGAGCTTCCTGGTGGAATGATTGAACTAGGCGAATCAATTTTAGAGGCAGCCAATAAGGAACTCTCGGAGGAAACTGGACTAATATCTATTTCATATATCACCGAATTTAAACCTTTATACGTTGATTCAGTCCGACTCAGTTTACGTAACCACACAGTCCTTTTGAGGACTTCTACTGAGAATATAGCTCCATCGGAGTCAAATATCCAACTCGTGTGGGTGCATAGGGATGAATTGCTGTTGTTGTTAGAAAGTGGTCAAATCTCCTTAGAAAGTCATAGTGGCGCAATTGCTAAAGCACTTTTGCTCCAATACATTTAGGAAGTGAATTTCAAAAAACCAAGCGATAAGGAAGTTGTCGTAATTGGACTCGGCTATGTTGGGTTAACGCTTTCAGCGTTTATGTCAGACCTTGGGATGAATGTGCTCGGGATAGAAATTCGAGAATCGGTGATAGCCAAGCTACAAACAATGAAGGCTTTTTTCTTTGAGCCTGGTTTAGATGAACTACTTGAACGAACAATAAATGATGGGTCTTTTAGGTTCCAATCCAAACTAGAAAAATCTAACTCGGAAAGGATATTCATTATTACCGTCGGCACGCCGATTGATGCCAAAAAGAAAATTAGAGCCGATTCAATTATCAGAGTGGCGGAACAGCTAGTAGCTGTGATCAATGAGGGAGATTTAGTCATTCTGCGCTCGACAGTAAAGTTAAATACGACCAGACAATTGATCCAGCCTATATTGGAAAAATCCGGCAAGAATTTTTACATAGCGTTTTGTCCTGAGCGCACCCTTGAGGGAGCAGCTCTTTCAGAGTTGGGGGTTCTCCCGCAAATAGTTGGAGGCGTGAACGATGAGAGCACTCGTCTCGCAGCAGAATTCTTTTCTAAAATAACATCTACTGTTGTAAAGGTTTCCAATTCGGAAACAGCGGAACTAATCAAACTGGTAGACAACATGCAAAGAGATGTCAGATTTGCGGTCGCAAATGAGGTTGCAGACATCTGTAATTCCGAGCATATCAAGGCGACAGAAGTAATCAGTGCCGGAAAACTTGGTTACCCTCGAACGAATTTGCCGCTCCCCGGCCCTGTTGGCGGCCCCTGCTTGGAAAAAGACTCTTACATACTTGCAGAATCTCTGCTTAATAAAGAAAAGACTCCATTAATCGCTCTTTCCGCACGTAAAGTGAATGAAAATATGATCGCCTCAATTGCAGAATTCCTTGCAAAGTGGTTCAAAATGAAACATCTAGAATCACGTCCTTTAAAGATTTCTATCCTCGGAATTGCTTTCAAAGGAATTCCAGAGACTAATGATTTGCGTGGAACTCCTGCACTTAATCTTTTGTCAGATTTAAAACAAGTAATGCCGCTTTTTACAGAATTCCGACTTTGGGATCCGGTTGTAACTAAGTCAGAGGCGGCATTAGAGGGCTTTGAATTCCAAGATGAACTTTCAGAAACTATTTATAACTCTGACTGCATTATTCTAGCAAATAATCACCCTAAAATTTCCGACTTATCGTTGAACCAAATCTCAAAATTTGCCATAGGTAATGTACTAGTTTACGACATTTGGAGTCGTCATGATAATGTAACTCAATTTCCATCAAACTTAAAATATGTCTCCTGGGGATCTCATCAAGTTTCGGAATTGCGAGTATAAATGACTCAGCGAATACTAGTAACTGGAGGCTCTGGATTTATCGGATCTGCCTTGGCTATAAATTTTATTAAAAAGGGTTACCTGGTGAGAGTTCTTGATGATGGCTCTCGCGGTCGATTGCGTAGGTTAGAAAGTTTTAAATCAGAATTTGAAAACTTTGATGCTGATATCCGCGATAGGCAGGCTGTGTCTAGAGCCTCAAAAGATATTGACATAATTTTTCATCTGGCTTTCGTAAATGGGACTGCCAATTTCTACTCAAAACCCGCAGAAATTCTCGATATAGGGATTCAAGGGATGTATAGTATTCTAAATGCGGCTCAGGAAAATGGAATTGAACAATTTTTTCTTGCCTCAAGCTCAGAGGTTTATCAAGTTCCAGAGAGATTCCCAACTCCGGTTGATGTCCCATTAGTAGTCCCTGATGTCTCAAATCCACGCTATTCCTACGGTCTAGCGAAGATTCTCCAAGAGTTTTTATTAGCGCATGCTGCGCCTAATATTTCGAGGAAGATAGTTTTTCGACCCCATAACATATATGGACAGGATATGGGTAATCTGCACGTCATTCCAGAGTTATTTGAGAAAGTTAGAGACTCAAGAAATGGTAATTTGATACTTAAGGGAAACGGTTCACATTCAAGAAGTTTTTGTTATATCCAGGATTTTGTGCAGGCTATCAACATAATACTTGAATCTAATATTCAAGAGGAAACTTTTAATATCGGAACATTGGAAGAAGTTTCTGTACTGAAATTAGCCCGCCAAATTATGGCTGAAATGGACTGTAACCTTAATATTGAGTTCTCAGAAACTCCTTCTGGAGAAACCAGTAGACGAGTTCCAGATATATCAAGAATCCAATCCATGGGTTTCAGCCAAAAAGTAGATCTAGAAACAGGACTCAAATTATACAATTCGTGGTTTTCTAGCGAGAGGAATTGAAATGGAATGTCAAGTTTGTGCTGGAGTTAATTTCCTTCCAGTTCTCGATTTAGGTATGCTGCCTCTAGTTAATGCACTGCCTCCTCAATCGAATATGGGGCCAGATGAATGCCATGAAATGTCAATTGTTCAATGCGTTGATTGTTCTTTAGTCCAACTTTCGACATTTCCGTCAATGCCGGAGATATTCCCTGATGATTATCCTTATCTATCAGGACTCACACCTCCCTTGCTAGCTAACTTTTCAGCTCAAGCAATCGCTGTTTCAGAATTTATGAAAGGGGTAAGTCCCAAAACAGTTCTCCGTGTATTAGACGTTGGGTCAAATGATGGTTCCTTGCTGAGTTATTACACGAGATTAGGACATCGAGTTATTGGGATTGAGCCAACGAGTGCGGCAATTGTGGCAAATGAAAATGGTATTGAGACAATTAAGGCTTACTTTGATTCTGAATCTTCTAGTGCTGCAGTCGAAATTGTCGGTGAACTCGATGTCGTAACTGCAACAAATGTCTTCGCTCACATACCAGAACCAGTTAAGATTGTGGAAAATATCTCCAAGATTCTTTCCGCGAACGGAATATTCATATCTGAGAATCATTATTTCGTGGATTTAGTGGCTTCGCTTCAAATAGACACGATTTATCATGAGCACCTCCGCTATTACACACTAACTTCTGTGTCAAATTTATTGGCAAGAGCCGGATTTGAGGTTTTTAGAGTCCAAAAGATTGATTCACACGGAGGTTCAATAAGGGTTTGGTCTGCTCGAAAAGACACTTACTCGATCGAAACATCTGTACTTGAGATGTTGCAGGATGAAGCAAATTTGGGCTTCGTGAATGGCGATTATATAAGTAAACTTCAGAGCGCTGTGTCCGAATGGCGCATCAGCATTCGAGAACTTATTTCACAAATAAGATCATCAGGAGGAATAATCGCAGGGGTGGGCGCACCTTCAAGAGCCGTCACTTTGCTTACCTATCTTGGATTAAACGCTGAGGATGTCATATGCATTGGCGAAAAAACCGGTTCAAAAAAGATTGGGAAGAGAATTCCAACCACAAAAATTCCAATAGTTGATGAAATTGAACTACTAAAACTCAAGCCGTCACACTTGCTTATTCTATCTTGGCACATCAAAAATACTTTAATTCCAATTTTGAGAAAGAAGGACCTTAAGGGACTTTTTATCGTTCCGCTCCCTACTCCTGAAGTTTCTTCCTAAATTTTCCCTTTTTAAATTTCGCGGGATGAATAGGACGCAACATCATACATTTTCCCTTTGGTGAAAACGAAAATGTTTTTCAAATTTCCATCATCGGCCCTATGGTCGAGCGAAAGACCTCTTTTGTTCCTGCTTTTACCTCCATAAAAGGAGGAGGACTTATTGGTTTCTTCTTAATCAAGGGTGCCCAAAGTGAGACTGAGTCTCAGACTCTGACTATCTTGCCCTGAGCTGGTAGTAAAAACCGAACTAATAATTTAAGTTCACATGTAAAGGACTTTATCGACTTGATCATTATTGAGTCATGCCAAGGTTTTAAAGTTTCTTTAGAGCCTGTTGCTAATACCGACAATATTAGGGATACTACTGCCGAAATATCAATTACTTGAATCGAATGTCAGAAAAACGATTCAAAATTGCGATATTTAATGCACTACTTCTTCAACTGCGCTAGTTTGTGTATTAGGTAGTCGAAGAACAATGTTTTAGTCACCAAGTACAGATATTCACACTTTTTAGGAGGAATTTTGAAGAATTTCTCAAATGACCATCGAGTAGATATTCAAGCCTTGCGTGGAATTGCAGTTCTTGCAGTGCTTCTTTTCCACGCAAAACAATCTATTTTTCCGTTGGGGTATCTCGGTGTGGATGTTTTTTTCGTGATTTCCGGCTTTGTTGTCACGCCACTAATTCTTAGAATATTTTCCCAGTCAGAAATATTTGATCGGGAGACTCTTAATAGACTTCGTGCCTTTTTTATTCGCAGGTTCTTCCGATTGGCTCCAGCACTGGGTACTTCATTAATTCTTGCCGCTCTATTGGTCATTATATTTTCGCCTAGCTGGGATAATCGCAATTTTCCTCACCAAGCTATTGCAACACTTTTACTGGTAGGAAACTTGGGAGCATATACTTTTATAGGCGATTACTTCCACGGAGACTCCAATCCGCTAGTTCATACTTGGTCACTTTCTGCCGAAGAGCAGATCTATATCCTCATTCCACTTTTCTTGTTCTTTCTTTCAAAATTCTCCCGAAGGTTTCGCAAATCTTCAATTATAAGGACTTTACTTTTAATTGGAATTATTTCATTTATTTCTCAATTTTTTATTCAAATTTTTTTCAGCAATTATCTCGACTTAGATGCTCGTGTAATTAAGAATGCTCTTTTTTACAGCCCTATTTCGAGACTTTGGGAATTTTCTTTAGGTACTGTAGCCTACACTTTAAGCGCCAATAGAATGAATGAACTTAAATTCTCCAACAAAATCGGGTCTTTTGTAATTCTAGTAGGAATTTCAGCAAGTTTTATTTTCTATCTTTCATTTGACCCATACCCTCTTATTTCTACACTGGCCGCTCTTGGAATTATCCACTTTGGGGTTCTTTTGCATCTACCAAGGATTGCTCAATCACTCTTGGGTTGGGTAGGGGATAGTTCATACTCGATTTATTTAGTGCACTTACCTCTCATGTACGTTGCAAAAAACTCCCCCATTTTCGGAGATGCTCGAAGACAGATTGTCATAGGTCTGGCATTCTTGGTCTCTCTAATAATCGGTTCGGTAATGTTTTCTCAGATAGAAAATAGATTTAGAATTACTGCTACAAGCAATACCTCAGGCAAAAGGAATGTGAAAAAAATAGTTGGAATTTTTGTGCTGCTCCCGCTCATCTTTTTTTCATCTCTGGATTTAGCAATTGCTCACAACTACTGGGGTGCATTTAATATTCAGTTGCCGAACACTCATTCGCACGCTCAGAACAACTTCTGTAAGAGTTTTGACGCGATAGCGCCTTGCATATACGGAAAGAGGGCTACCGCCGGTGGTATCAATAATATTCTGATTGGTGATTCACATGCAGATTCAATTAAGACTATCTTTGGCCAGATTACAAGTACTAGATCTGAATCGTATGCAGTCTGGACTAAAGGAAATTGTCCATTTATTCTAAGAGAAACTTTAGAAGAACCAAAATACAAGGAAATTCTTGATACACTGAGTACAGACAGCTCAAAGGGATCATGTCTACAACACAACCAAGAGATTTTTGATTATGTGCGAAGTAATTCCCCCATTCGCGTGTGGGTAACAAACAGAAATACTCAAGGCTACAAAACTACCTTTAGTTGGAATATACCCAGTAATGACCTCCGTCATATTATTAAGTTGAATCTATTGGAATTAGCCGGAGCCTCTCTGAAAGTTATTTACATCGGCCCGGTCCCTGAAAAAGCTTATGGAGATGTTCCCAATCATCGACTTTTGTGGCAACTACAACGTGGGGCGACGAGTGATTTCAGAATTTGGGATCTACCTTTCGGCCCTTTTAATGATAATCGCATCTTTAGCAAGTCAGTTTTCCCAAGTAATTTGGCCTACATTAATCCAATCGATGTGTTCTGTGGTCTGAATTCATGTAGGTTAGGTAGGGATTATCAATTTTATTCTGATTCACATCATTTGAACTCAATGGGAAGTCAAAAACTTAGAACCGCCCTCGAAGCTGCATCTAACTAGGCTCTCATTGTTACGCCTTATCTATAAACTTTCGAAATAATTTTTACCATATACCCCATCCTCCATCGACTTGAAAAACCTGACCAGTTACATATTTTGAAAGATCGCTAGCGAAAAAACCTAAAATGCCTCGGAAGTCATCTTCAGTAGCCATTCGAGCAAGTGGTGTTTTCGATTCATAGCGCTTCACAAACTCCTCTGGTTGGTTTCTGAATATGCCCCCTGGGGATATTGCGTTAACACGAATTTCTGGGGCAATTGTTGTCGCTAGCCAACGAGTCAATTGGATGAGCCCTCCCTTGGAGGCGCTGTACGCCGCTGGGTTACTCATGCTCGTTCCGTTGTACAAACTCCAATCTGGACCATATATGCCATAAATTGAAGCAATATTAACAATACTGGCACCTCTAGATTCTTTAAGGACCGGCAATAAGCCTTGGCACAAATCAAAAACTCCAGTGAGATTAACTTCAAAAGCTCTTCGCCAGGTTTCTATTGATTGCTCCTCAAATGGAACGCCCCAACCTGGTAAATCCGAATTTCCAACAAATGCAGCATTATTAATGAGGATGTCCAGTCCTTTTTCAGAACTTCTAAGTTTTGCTATTAATTCTGTGCGCTGATCTTGTTTCTCTAAATCGCAAAAGTATTTATCTACACTTATACCCCACCTCTGAACTAACTCCAGTGTAAGCGTTTCGAAATTAGTGCCTGGACGATCAACTAAAACTAAATCAGCGCCAAGCTCCGCCAAGGTGTTGGCAAACACCTTGCCTAGCCCCCCGGTAGCGCCCGTAATTAATGCACGTCGATTCGATAAATTACTGAGCTCCTTTATGCTGGACACTACTTGCCGCCTTTTTTTAATAGAAGAGCCTCTGCAATTTGAAAATCTAATAAAGTATCAATGTCAATAGCCCGTTCAATCGGAATATGTACTGCCTTTACTCTACCTTCGAATATTGAATTATGAGTCATTACAAATTTGGAATTTGCAACATAGCAAACCGTAGTCATATCGTAAACTCTAGGTGCATCTTGCCTGCGTTCAACTACCAATGGTTGTGCAATTACCAAACCGTAAGTGCCATCGAGATTAGATTTAACCATGTTAAAAAATGGGTTTCGATGTGCATCAGTTACGGTAATCACCACATCAACCGATCCTTTTTCATATTCATCAAGGCAGTTTTCGATGTCAACAGCCAATCTCAACGGTGCCGTGGCTGGTACAGAAACCATGACTTCGGGGAGAGAGCCTGTGTTTTCCTTCAGGTATTCAAGGCCATGGCGCCATGCCAGCCATTCTGCACTTTCATCACTTGCCAATTCCGCAGGACGAATAAACGGAACTTCAGCCCCTTGCCGTCTCGAAATCTCAGCAATTTCATCAGAATCTGTAGAAACAATCACTCTATCGATCCGATCCACTGAAAGTGCGAGTTCAATAGACCAAGCAATTAGTGGCTTACCTCCTAAAAGGCGAATGTTCTTTCCAGGCAATCCTTTCGAACCGCCTCTAGCAAAGATAAAAGCCACTATTTTCATGAGTTTAGTTCATTTACTCGATGGGTTCGCATCACTTCTACTTGGGATCCTGAGGGCGCCGAAAGATGTGCTGCCTCAATAATTTCAATCACTCTAAGGCCATCCAGTCCCGTAACGATAGGAATTATGTTTTCTTTCACGCACTTTATGAAATGCTGCCACTCTGCTAAATAAGTATCATCTTTTTGTGGTTGTTGAACAAAAAGAATTTTCCAATCGGTAGCATTTTTCTCAAGTAATTTTACCTCTCCGGTTAATCCGTTCCAATGCATGCTGCCCTTTTCACCAATAACTGTGCAAACTCGTGTTTGATCATGGCGAATAA